>DBCH01000027.1:23814-24026 GCA_002292955.1 Microbacteriaceae bacterium UBA963
CGCGTGCCACGTCGTCGGCGCTCAGCACCGGAAAGTCAACGCTCGCGAATCCTTCGTCGCCAATGCCGAGGTCGGCGCGAGACATGGGGGTATCAACAATCGACGGGCTCACGGTGTTCACACGAATGCCCGCCGACTCCCACTCCACGGCGAGCGATCGGGCCATGTGCACAATCGCCGCCTTGGAAGCGTTGTAGACAACCATGTCGGGT
>DBCH01000027.1:24043-24182 GCA_002292955.1 Microbacteriaceae bacterium UBA963
CGAAGGCAGAGTCACTGCCAATCAGGACGAACGTGGGAAGCGTTGCGCGAGCCAGCAGGGGTTGGGCAGTTCTCGCCACGAGAAATGCCCCCACCACATTGATGTCGATGGTCTGGCGAATTTCATCGACCGAAACGTC
>DBCH01000027.1:24244-24416 GCA_002292955.1 Microbacteriaceae bacterium UBA963
GAGCCCGCCCAACTGCTGAGCCAAACTCGCGAAGGCGCTCTCGAGTGCTTCGGCGTCCGTCACATCGGCGGTGGCGGTGACCAGATCGAAGCCCTGCTCGGCAGCGAGTTCACACGTGCGCGTCATGCCGTCGACATCTCTGCTCACAATGCCCACACGCGCACCCTCGGCG
>DBCH01000123.1 GCA_002292955.1 Microbacteriaceae bacterium UBA963
AGATAGACGCGGTAGCCGGTCCACTCGGGGTCGCTCGGCAGGGGATCACTGGGAGCCCCATCCACGCTCGAGTTCTGCCAACTGGTTTCGAGGTCTCCGTCTTTCATGCGCTCTAAGGCGAGATGAACGGCCGTGCGATAGGACAGCAAGCCCTCCTTCGGCGGGGTAATGACACCATCGATGTCACTGTTCTTCATTACGCAATCGTGTTGCAGGCTGGCAATGATGGGCACGGCGAGCGCACGCGGGATGGGCGTGACAAGGTTCACCCACTGGCTGGCCAGGTAGGGCGTGAGAACCGGCAGCTTGAGAATCTTGCGGGGCTTCATGCCCGCCTCAACCGCATACCCGTTCATCATCTGGGCATACGTGAGCACCTCGGGGCCACCGATGTCGAGCGCTCGAGAGATGCTGGGCGGCACGTCGGCTGCCGCGATGAGGTAGTACATCACGTCGCGCACGGCGATGGGCTGGATGTTGTTGCCCACCCACTTGGGCGCCGTCATCACCGGCAAGACATCAGTGAGGTGTCGAATCATCTCAAAACTCGTTGACCCCGATCCGATAATGACACCCGCCTGAAGTACGAGCGTAGGAACGCCCGACGCCAAGAGAATGTCGCCCACCTCAGCGCGAGAGCGCAGGTGCTTGGAAAGCGACACGTCCTCGGGGTGCAAACCACCCAGGTACACGATTCGCTTTACGCTGCGCGCGAGTGCTGCCTCGGCCACATTGCGCGCGCAGTCAACCTCGGTTGTCTCAAAGTCACCGTGCTGCCCCATGGAGTGCACGAGGTAGTAGACCACATCAACGTCGACGCAGGCGCCACTCACCTGGCTCGCGTCACGGAGGTCACCCTCCACAATGTCGACACGGTCCGCCCAGGGCACGTCGCGAAGTTTCTCGGCGTTGCGCACGAGAACCCGGACCTGAAATCCCGCGTCGAGAAGGCGGGGAACGAGACGACCGCCGATGTATCCCGTGGCGCCGGTCACGAGTGCTCGACGACGTTTCATTCTCACAGCGTACGAACTGGCGTTCAGAAAAGCGAACGTGGCCGGTGCTAGCGTGAGAATCGTGGGGAAACAGGTGATGACCGGGCACCAGAGGCGGGTCCTGATGGGCGGGTTTGGTCTTGTCCTCGCCCTCGCGCTGGGATTGTCCGGATGTGTCCCTGGGCAGCGCGATTCGACGACCGCGACCCCGTCGGTATCCGCGACGACTGCGAAGA
Source organism: Microbacteriaceae bacterium UBA963 (assembly GCA_002292955.1). Lineage (GTDB taxonomy): Bacteria > Actinomycetota > Actinomycetes > Actinomycetales > Microbacteriaceae > UBA963. Next base: position 1,232 of record DBCH01000123.1, read on the forward strand.
CGGGTGCGCCCACGCCATCACCGGTTCCGACCGCGAGCCCCACCAGCGCGGCCGCTCCGGTCTTCGCTGCCGGCGTCGAGGCGTTCGCGCAGATGCTCGCCACGCTCAGCGTCGACGACCAGCCCGAGTCATACACGGGCTACGTGCGCGACTACTTCGCCCACTGGGAAGACGCCAACGGCAACGGATGCAACACGCGCGCCGAAGTTCTGATTGCGCAGACCCTAGCCGCCATCACCCGCCACGGTTCGTGCACCATCGACACCGGCTCGTGGGTGTCGCTCTACGACGGCGTGACGCTCATGACGGCGGGTGACCTCGACATCGATCACGTTGTGCCACTCAGCGAAGCCTGGAAATCGGGGGCCTGGCAGTGGGACGCGGCCACCCGCGAACAGTTTGCCAACGATCTTGGCTACGCGGGTTCGTTGCTCGCCGTTTCCGCAAGTTCGAATCGCTCCAAGGGCGACAAAGACCCGGCCCGATGGATGCCGGTCTCGGGTGCGACGTGCGACTACGTTCAGAGATGGATCGGCGTCAAGTTCCGCTGGTCACTCACCGTCGACACCGCAGAGAAAACGGTTCTCTCCGCCACACTCGTAGGTTGTGCCGTGGCCTCGCAGCCCGTGCCCACCAAGGCCACCGTGACGAGGACGTCGAATCAGGCGCCGGCGCCGGTGACCGGGGGCAATGGTTCGGGAGATAGCGTGACCGACCCCGACTACGGCACGTGCAAGGCTGCCAAAGCCAATGGCCGTGGTCCCTACATCAGCGGCGTCGACCCGGAGTACGCGTTTTACCGAGATGGCGACTCCGACGGCATGGTCTGCGAATAGCTGCTCACAACAAAAGCCCCCGGGATGATCCCGGGGGCTTTTGTACGTCTGGAGAGTGTGGGGCTACTTGCAACCGCAAGAGTCGCCGCAACATCCACCTTCGCCGCCGCCCAGCTGAGCTGCGGCTTCGGGGCTCTCGAGCTTAATTCCCTCTGTCATAGTGCACCTTCTCTCTGCGCTCCCTACGGTGAGAGCAACGTCTAGGTATAAGTGTGCGCCCGGAAGGTCAAGAATTCAAACTCCGAGTGCCGCGAGTTGGCCCAATTACGCCGAGAGCGCATCAATCAACTGTGGCCCGTTATTGCGCACGTTGCCCACCGCGGTCCCCACGGCATAGGCCTCGAATGACCGAGCCGTCGCGTTCGAGGCGGTCTCGAGAAAACTCAGCGCCTCTGCTGCGGTTGCGAATTCCCCGGCTAGCCACGTGTCGTAATCGTCGGGCCCCAACAACACCGGCATGCGATCGTGAATGGACGTGATGTCTCCCAGCGCCGACCGGGTGATGATCGTGGCCGTGCGACGCACGGGGCTCGCCTCCCCCGCGGGACTCGCGGCATCGGTCCAATCCTCGAAGAGGCCGGCCATGGCCAGACCGCGTCCTGCTAATCCGCGAATGTAAAAGGGTTGCTTGACACCGTCCGCGTTCACGCTCCACTCGTAGTAGCCCGATGCGGGCACAATGCAGTGCCGGTGGCGGAACGCCTCACGAAACATTCCGTTGGTGGCTGCGCCCTCGATGCGGGCGTTCACGGGTTGCGGGCGCTCGGTGAACGACTTCTTCCAGGCCGGCACGAAACCCCAGTGCACCCAGTCGATGGCGCGCTGCACTTCGCCACTTTGAGCGTCAACCTGGCGAACAACGACGGGGATTTCGGCCGTGGGCGGGATGTTGAAGTTCTCGAACTCGGGATTCCAGCCCTCAAGATTCTCGAGCAGATCGGGCAGTGCACCGCTCAGCGTCTTCGCCACCACGTATCGTCCGCACACGCAGACAATGCTAGGCGAGACGGTCTCGCCATGAGCGAACGCCCAGCCCGCGCCAAGCATCTTAAGCGTAGTGTCGAATCAGAGTTCGTGACCTACCCAACGTTCAGCGTGATCACCCACAGAAATTAAGGAGAAGGCAGATGAGTAGTAACGCACACACACTTCGCACCGGCGCAGTAGTTCTCATCGGCCTCATTACGCTGGGCGCACTCAGCGCGTGCACCATCAACCTGACGGGCAACGGCGGGATGGGCGACCACAGCATGATGAACAACAACGGCTCGAACACCAATTCCGTGGTCACAGAAGAGATCGGCACCGTCGACATCATGTTTGCCCAGATGATGATTCCGCATCACGAGCAGGCCATCGAAATGTCCACGCTCGCCGAAACACGAACCACCAACCCGGAGGTGCTTGCCCTAGCCGCACAGATTAAGGCGGCTCAGGCTCCAGAAATCGAACAGATGAAGGAATGGCTCGCCGTCTCAGCGAGTTCTGACATGGACCACATGGGTCACGACATGGACAATGGCATGGATCAGATGGGCATGCTCGACGAGGCACAGATGAGTGCCTTGGCCGCCGCAAACGGAGCCGCCTTCGACACGCTCTACCTCGAGGGCATGATTGCTCACCACCTCGGGGCCATCGATATGGCCCAGATGATTCTGAGTTCGGCCAACCCCGAGGTCAAAAAACTTGGTGAAAACATCGTGTCGTCTCAGCGGGCCGAAATTGACCAGATGCGAAAGCTGCTGGGCCAGTGATGTCTGCGTCGACGCTCACCTTTCACGTGACGGGAATGACCTGCCGACACTGCGTAGACAGCGTCACCTCTGAGGTCACCGGCGTTGCTGGTGTCAGCTCTGTGGTCGTTGACCTTCCCGGAGGCCAGGTCGAGGTCTCCGGGAGAAACGTCGACCCGGCGACGGTTATCGCCGCCATCGCCGAAGCGGGTTACGCAGCCAGTCCCGGATAGGCCCGGTCAGACTCCTACTTGGCGCCGAGGGCTTTGAGCAACTGCGGCTTGGTCATCGACGAATAGCCGGCAATGCCCTTCTTGCGAGCGGCGGCCTTGAGATCGGCTACCGTCCACGTGCTGTTGGGCTGGGCGGCAAGGTTAATGTCTTTCTTCACGTCTGCGACAATCGCCTTTCCCGCGGTCTTCGCCGTGCGAGCCGCCTGAGTAACGTTCTTCGCGGTGTCACTCGCCGTGGCCTTGACCGTCTTCACGGCAGATTTCGTGGAGGCCTTGGCGGTCTTGACTGTGTCTTTGGCTGACTTCTTAGCGCCTTTCACGGCCTTCTTGACGTCGCGCTTGACCTCGTCAATCGTCTGACCAACCTCAGATTCAATCTCTGCGCCCAACTTGCGAGCAGCCTTCGTGCCCTCCTTTGTCTTGCGCGAGAAGAATCCTGAAACCTTGTTGGCCATGGTGTGTACCTTTTCTATGATTTATCGCGTGCGGTCTCGCCAATTTTAGCCTGCGGGGGCCAATCACTCTGCAACACCCACGTGTAACAGTTCGTAGGGGACCTCGCGCGCCGGAGCGGGCACGGCCAAGATGGTGTCAACACCAATTCATGTCCCCCACCAAGGAGAAATCATGGCAAACACTTCACTTCGCAAGCGCCTCTCGCTCGGCGCCGCAGCAGCCGTAGCAGCTGCCGCGCTGCTGCTCTCGGGCTGCGCCAGCGGCACCTCGGGTGACTATGTCACCGAGGGCAAATTCACCGTCGGCACCGGCGAGCCCGCCTACTACCCTTACGTCATCGATGACACGCCCGAGTCGGGCGAGGGCTTCGAGTCTGCAGTGGCATACGCCGTTGCCGAGAAGCTCGGCTTCGCAGCCGACAATGTCGTCTGGGTCCGCACCACTTTTGATGCGGCCATCGCACCCGGCGCCAAGGACTTCGACATCAACCTGCAGCAGTTCAGCATTACCGAAGAACGCAAGGCGAACGTCGACTTCTCGTCGTCGTACTACTCGGCCCCCCAGGCCGTGATCACGGTGGAGGGCTCGAAGGCTGCCGGCGTGACCGACATCGCCGGCCTCAAGGGGCTCCTCGTGGGTGCCGCATCGGGAACCACCAGCTTCACCGTCATCGAAGAGCAGATTGCTCCCACCGCCGGTGGGCAGGCATTCAACTCGAACGACGACGCCGTGCTGGCGCTCACGAGCGGCCAGATCGATGCCCTCGTGGTCGACCTGCCGACCGCGTTCTACCTCACCGGCGCTCAGCTCGACAACGGCGTCCTCCTGGGACAGCTTCCTGCCACCGCAGGCGTGAGCGACGAGTGGGGCTTAGTACTCCCCAAGGGCAGCAAGCTCACGGCCGCAGTCACCAAGGCTCTCGATGAGCTGAAGGCCGAAGGCACGCTCGATGCCATCATCGAGAAGTGGCTGGGCGCAGACGCAGGCGCGCCCCTGCTCAAGTAACGACTATTCTCGCAGTTGTGAGTAATGACCTCGAGGCCCGGCGGCCCAGCACTATTGAGCTGGAGCGCCGGGCCTTTAGGCGTCGCCAGAGCACGCGATCGGTCATCATCTCGCTGGTCAGCACTGTGGTGTTCGCCGTAGTGATCTGGATCGCGGTGGTGAACGCCCCCGGCTGGCAACAGGTTCAGAATTCATTCTTTAACTGGGACACCATCGTTGAGGCATTCCCGCGCGTGGGTGAGGGCCTGTGGCTCAACATCCGCGTGCTGTTCTATGCCACGATCGGTGTGGCCGTGGTGGGCCTCATCATCGCCACCGTGCGCACACTGCGCAGCCCGGTGTTCTTTCCGCTGCGCGCTCTGGCCGCCGGATACACCGACCTCTTTCGTGGAATGCCGCTCATCATTGTGCTCTACCTCGTGGGCTTCGGAATTCCCGGTCTCAACCTGTTCTCGCGCATGCCGCTCGAATTCTGGGGAACTCTCGCGCTCATCACTACCTACTCGGCCTATGTGGCCGAGGTGTTTCGGGCCGGCATCGAGTCGGTTCATCCGTCTCAGCGTCTCGCGGCCCGTTCGCTCGGACTCTCCTACGGAAAGACCCTGCGCCTCATCGTGATGCCACAGGCGATTCGCAAGGTCACGCCCGCACTCATGAACGACTTCATCGCGATGCAGAAAGACGTGGGACTGATCTCGGTATTGGGCGCGGTTGATGCGGTGCGCGCTGCCCAAATCGAGACAGCGGCCGCGTTCAACTTCTCGCCCTACGTTTTGGCCGGACTGCTGTTTGTCTTACTCTCACTGCCCATGATTCGCTTGAGCGACTGGTACACCGCACGCCTGCGCAAACGCGAGCAGATGGGTGCGCTGGTATGAGCCCGGCGGCAGGAGGCGCGGCTGGGAGTGCCGAGCAGGCCGTGTTGCGCATCGACAACGTCGTCAAGTCGTTTGGCGACACCCACGTTCTTCGCGGCATCAACCTCGACGTCAAGAGCCACGAAGTCGTGGCTCTCATCGGTGGATCAGGTTCGGGAAAATCCACCCTGCTGCGCTGCATAAACCTGCTCGAACAGGTTGACGACGGCCAGATTTTTCTCGACAATCGCGAACTCACCGACCCCCGCATAAAGCAAGACGAGGTGCGCACCCACATCGGAATCGTTTTTCAGCAGTTCAACCTTTTTCCTCACATGACGGTCTTGAACAACGTGGCCCTTGCCAACCGTCAGGTTTTCAAGAAGAGCAAGCACGAGGCGCGCGCGGAGGCACAGTTACTCCTTGACCGAATTGGGCTGGGCGACAAGGCAAACGAATTCCCCGATCGTCTCTCGGGCGGCCAGCAACAGCGTGCCGCCATGGTGCGTGCCATCGCCACGAACCCCCGAGTACTTCTCCTTGACGAGGTCACCAGCGCCCTCGACCCCGAACTGGTGGGCGAGGTGCTCGACCTCATTCGAGAACTTAAGCAAACAGGCGTGACCATCGTTATGGCCACTCACGAAATGGAGTTTGCGCGCGACGTGGCCGACCGCGTCGCATTTCTCGACAACGGTGTGATTCTCGAAGAGGGAACCGCCAAACAGGTGTTGACGAAACCGCGGGAAGCTCGAACGCGGGAATACCTCAAGCGCTTTCACCAGTCGCGCTAGACCCACGCTCGGTCACAGGCTTCTCAGCAACGATTAGGCCACAATGGAGTCATGATGGCGAAGACTGATTCGCGGCGTCGCTCCGCGTGGCCATGGGTGGTGGCGTTCATTGCCGTGGTGGTGGCGCTGGCTATCGCCAGTTGGCTCACTGGAATCCTGAAATTTGGGCCGCCCGGAGAACCCACAGCCAGTGGAGTGAGCACGGCCACCGCTACGCCAACCAGCGCCTCTGCGAACGCCACCGGGGTTCCCGCACCCTTGCCCACCAGTGACCGCCTCGCGCTCAACCAGCAGATTCGCGAGGCGCTGTTTACCTGCGGCGAAAACCTTGTGCCACTGAGCCAGCTGACCACGGACCCCGTGTCCTTCATCTACGCGGCGTCGGATGCTCCTCCCACCGTGGGTCGCGACCAAGCCGTCTACGACCTCTGCAATCGATTCCTCGGCGGCACAAATTGGGTTGACCTCAACGACGAACAGTTCAACACCGTCCAAAACGGTGACTACGGACAGTGGACCAGCAACAACGCCGTGGCTGTGCATGACGACGCGGGCAACGTCATCCTGATCAGCCTCAACGAGGGAAACCAAATTGCGGTCCTCTTTTGGGGACCGGCGGGCGCCGTCGCTTACTAGAGGAGAGCGGGGGCAGGAGCCGTTGGCATCCCACAGGGATGCCGCCTCCCAAATCCTGCACACCACCAGAAACAAAAAAGAAAACCGCCCGGTAGGGGNNTACTAGAGGAGAGCGGGGGCAGGATTTGTCCCCGGCTTCGAATTCCCGCTCGACGACATGCGTCTCACGGCTCAGCCGTGGGCCCAGCCCCACTCGCGAAGTCTCCGAGCGAAGGCATGCTTCGCTCGGCGCGAGCGTGGGCCCAGCNNAAAAAGAAAACCGCCCGGTAGGGGCGGTTGTTCTTTTTGTTGCGGGGGCAGGAGCCGTTGGCATCCCACAGGGATGCCGCCTCCCAAATCCTGCACACCACCAGAAACAAAAAGAAAACCGCCCGGTAGGGG
>DBCH01000070.1 GCA_002292955.1 Microbacteriaceae bacterium UBA963
GTGCCCACCTCGGCCGGTCACGCGGTGACGGTGGAGAAGCTTCCGCGTCTGCGCGATCGCTAGCTCGCCGAGAGCGGGGCGACAGCGTCCCACCTCACAGTGATCTCGCCCAGTCGCCAGCGGCTTCTGCCGCCCACAATGGGCCACCCCGAAGTGGCCAGTGACTGAACGGCGGCCTGCCAACGCTGAACGGCGCCAAATGTGGAGAGGGGTGCACTGGCGCGCCACGCGGAATCCAGCGCGGCAAGAAAGGCGTGCACGGGTTCGCCGGGAACGTTGCGATGAATCAGAACCTTGGGCAGTCGCTCAGCGGCGATGAGGGGAGTCTCGAGGTCGTTAAGTCGCAGCGACAGCGACAGGCTCTGGGGTCCCTCGGGCGTGAGTGCCACCCACGTGCTGACGCGACCAATCTCGTCACACGTGCCATCGATGAGAACACCCTCGGGGTCGAGGCGAGCGAGCATGGCGGCCCACGCTGCGGGAACCTCCGTTTCGTCGTACTGCCGAAGCACGTTGAAGGCACGAATTACCACGGGGGCTATTCCGTGAGGCACGGGAACCTCGAAGCCGCCATAGGCAAACGTCACGTTGGTCACCGGGGGAGTAATCTGGGCAAGTTCCTTCTGCGCGGCGGCCACTCGTACTGGATCAATTTCGATGCCCCACACGTGAACGTCGGGGCGCACTTTCGAAAGTCGCGCCGTGAGCTCACGGGTTGTGGCGGAGCTGGCGCCGTAGCCGAGGTCGACCGCGTGGGCCGAGGAAACGCGTCGCAGGCCGGGCCAGGTGGCCAGCCACCGGTCTGAGCGACGCAGACGGTTGGTGTTCGTGGTTCCGCGCGTGATGGCACCCTGAGGCATGACCTAAGTCAATCGCACCAATGCCCGGGTTCTAAACTGGAAACATGACGCACACCCTGATTTTGCTCCGCCATGGTCACAGCGATTGGAACGAGAAGAACCTGTTTACGGGCTGGGTGGACTGCCGGCTGAGCGAGAAGGGCTTGCGGGAGGCGGCGCGGGCTGGCGAACTTTTGGCCGAGCACGGTGTGCTGCCCGATGTTGTCTACACCTCGCTGCTGTCGCGCGCCATCCAGACGGCCAACATCGCCCTCGACACTGCGGACAGACTCTGGATTCCGGTGGAAAGATCCTGGCGCTTGAACGAGCGGCACTACGGCGCACTTCAGGGCAAGGACAAGCAGCAGACCCTGGCCGAGTATGGCCCGGAGCAGTTTCAACTATGGCGCCGGTCGTTCGACGTTCCCCCGCCCCCCATCGACGACAGCAACGAGTTCTCGCAGGCATCGGATGCTCGGTATGCGGGCATTGACGGCAAGGTTCCCGCAACGGAGTGCCTGAAAGACGTGATTGACCGCTTGGTGCCGTACTGGTCGGGAACCATCACGCGAGACCTCGCCGCGGGCAAGACGGTTCTTATTACCGCGCACGGTAACTCACTGCGCGCGCTCGTGAAGCACCTGGACGGCGTCTCAGACGACGACATTGCCGAACTGAACATCCCCACGGGAATCCCGCTGGTGTACCAACTCGACGACAGCTTTATGCCGGTGGGGAAGGCCGAGTACTTGGATCCGGCAGCCGCCGCAGCGGGTGCCGCAGCGGTAGCGGCTCAGGGTAAAAAGTAAGGCGTTCTAGTTGGCCGCGTCGCCCTGATCGGCCCAGTCGCCGGTTGAGAGATACTTGACCTTCTTTGAGATCGACACGGCGTGGTCGCCAAAACGTTCGTGGTAGCGACTCGCGAGTGTGGCATCAACGGTGTCGGCGGTCGTTCCACCCCAGGCCTCATCGAGAACCTTGCCGAACACCTTGAGGTGAAGCGCGTCAACCTTGTCGTCGAGGTCGCGCATCTCATCGGCAAGGTCATTGTCTTGCGAGCGCAATAGCTCCACCAAGCGCGTAGCAATCTCCACGTCGAGTTCGCCCATTTCGCGGAAGGTGCCGCGGAGCCCCTTGGCGACCACGCGCTCGGGGAATCGGTAGCGGGTGAGCGACGCGATATGCTCGGCAATGTCACCCATGCGCTCGAGCGAGGCGCTCATGCGCAGCGCACTCACCACCACGCGCAGGTCGCGCGCCACGGGCTGCTGCCGGGCCAGAATCTGAATCGAGAGCTCGTCGAGGCTGAGGGACAGTTCGTCAATGTGGGCGTCGTTTTCAATAACCTGTTCTGCCAGAGCGAGGTCGCTCTCGTTGAAAGCGGCCGTGGCATCGGTGATCGCAATTTTGACGAGCTCAGCAATCTCGACCAGCCGGTCTTGTACTTCACTGAGTTCTTGCTGAAAAGCCTGACGCATTTTTTTGGTTTCCTGCCGTTGAGAAGAGACATTGTTGAGGCAACCCGCCCAGGGCGACCTGAGGGCAACGGGTTGGTAAACAGCGGTCGACGTGAGCATGAACACTTGTTGCCGACACTTTATACCGGGCATGTTGCTTTTGTCGGGAGGTGAGGCGGGGCGTTAGCGTTGGGATAACATGTCAGACTCTCTTGTTGTCCTGTGGATTGTGCTGGGCGCTATCGCCGGAGCACTCATTTGCTTGCTCGTTTTGTGGGGTGTCCAGCTGCGAAAGCGTGAGGCTCGCGTCACTCGAGAAAACGAAACTACGGACCTCACCTGGGGAATTGTTGATACGTTCGCGATGATCGACATTCCCACCGTCTTGGTTGACCAACAGATGAACGTCAAGGCCGCGTCGGAGGCCGCGCTCTCGCTGGCCATGCTCGGTGCGGGCCGAGTTACGGCGCCCGAGCTCGTGAGCATTGTGAAGGACGCGTTTGCTTCGGGCGAGGCAGTTGCGCGCGACATTGAGCTTGCCCGCGGGCCGTTCGCCGAAACCACCATTGCGGTGGAAGTGCGTGCCGCCCGCATGTCAAACAATCTGGTTCTGATTTTTATGGCGGATCGCAGTGACTACCAGCGACTCGAAGAGGTGCGCCGTGACTTTATTGCAAACATTAGCCACGAACTGAAGACCCCGATTGGCGCTATTTCGCTTTTGGCAGAAGCCCTGCTTGAAGCGTCAGACGATCCAGAGATGGTCCGCAAGTTTTCGCTGCGACTGGGCGGCGAGGCCGAGCGCCTCGCGGGAATCACACGCGAAATTATTGAGCTGTCGCGCCTGCAGGCAGACGGAGCTATCACGGAATTTCAGCCCATCGAGGTGAACGCTGTTGTTGCACAAGCGGTCGATCAGCACCGGATCTTCGCGGCGTCCAAAGGAATCGACATCGTCGCGGCAAAGAGCGACAACGTTCGCGTTCTCGCCGATGAGGCGCGCCTCGTTTTGGCCATCAGCAATCTCGTCTCAAACGCGGTGCAGTACTCACCCGACGGTTCACGAGTCGGAGTGGGTATTTCGCACACCGAAGGAGAAGTCGAGGTTTCCGTGACCGACCAAGGAATTGGCATGACCAAAGAAGAGTCCGAACGCGTGTTCGAACGCTTCTATCGAACCGACCAGGCACGATCGCGCACGACCGGCGGTACCGGTTTGGGGCTCAGTATCGTCAAGCACATCGTGGCAAATCACGGCGGAGATATAAGGGTCTGGACCAAACAGGGGCGCGGGTCAACGTTCACTATCCGGCTCCCCGAAGTGCGCGAGTCTCACGTCTCAGATTCCGGAGAGGAACAGTCTGTCGCATGACCACGATTCTGCTCGTTGAAGATGAGGCGTCTCTCAGTGAACCCCTCGCATTCTTGCTCCAGAAAGAGGGCTATAGCGTCTCGATTGCCGAGGACGGTCGGCGCGCGGTTGACCTGTTTACGCAGGGTGAGTTCAGCCTCGTTTTGCTCGACCTGATGCTGCCCGAACTGTCGGGCGTCGAGGTGTGTCGGGCAATTCGCGCCACCTCACAGGTACCCATCATCATGCTCACCGCGAAGGACTCCGAAGTCGACATCGTTGTTGGTCTCGAACTCGGTGCCGACGACTACGTGACCAAGCCGTACTCATCGCGCGAACTCCTGGCCCGCATTAAGGCGGTGTTGAGGCGACAGGTGACCTCCGACGCCGGGGACGACTCGCTCCTGAGAAGCGGCCACCTTCTGCTCGACTCGGATCGTCACACGCTCACGGTGAACGGCACGATGACGGCCATTCCCTTGAAGGAGTTTGAACTTCTGGAGTATCTGATGCGCAACGCGGGGCGGGTTCTCACGCGCGGCCAAATCATCGACCGCATTTGGGGTTCCGACTACTTTGGCGACACCAAGACCCTTGACGTGCACATCAAGCGCATTCGGTCGCGTATCGAAGTTGATCCCGCCAACCCAGAACTGATCCTCACGGTGCGTGGGCTCGGGTATCGCTTCGAAGACGCAAAGTCACAGTAGCGACAGCTCAATCCTGCTGCGCCGGGCCGTCGTGATGTCGGCGTGTTCTCTCAACGAACCTAGGGCTCTGGCGTTGGCGTTGGCGTGAGGGTTACCGTTGGAATGGGTGACGGCGTGAGCCCACTGTATTCGGGCAGGTCGGTGTTCAGCACCGGAACGATGGTGACTCTCGTATCGCCATCTCCCGCCTGAAGGGTGAGGGTGAGCGTGCCCCCGGCGGGGACGTTGATATTGCGAAGAACGATCTGCGGTTGATCTTTGCCGCCGTAGCCAATCACGCCTTCGCTGCTCGGTATGTCGGTAACGATGGTGGCCAGGCTGCCATTCGACGTGTACGAAATATTGAGGGTGATGGGCGACCCGGAGGTGTTGATGGCACCCACAATGAGGTTGGCCGATTCGCCGTCGTCGGAGAGCAAGATCATGTTGTTGAGGTCGAGCTCACCGAGGTTGACCGCCACGCCATCGCTGGCGTCGTACTGCTTGGTGGTTGCCTGCGGCTGGATGAGGTTACACCCGGCGGTTCCCGTTGCTACGGCGAGGGCGAGGGCGATGGCGAGAATGGCACGAATCTTCACACTCAAAACTCTATCGCAGGCCCGCGGGCACCCGGCAGACGGGCCACCCGATGAGCGGTAAGCCGGCAGAAATCGGTGTCTCGTCGCCGTGGTAAACTGGAGTGTCTTTGGGAAGGAAAAAGTCAATATGCAGTTTGTTGTTGGAGAAACAGTCGTCTACCCGCACCACGGGGCCGCTACGATTACCGAGGTAAAAAAGCGGTCGGTCCGGGGTGAAGAGCGCCTCTACCTCAAGCTGCACGTGACGCAGGGGGATCTCACCATCGAGGTGCCCGCCGAAAACGTCGACCTCGTGGGTGTTCGAGACGTCATCGATCAAGACGGGCTCAACCAGGTGTTCGATGTTCTGCGTGCTCCCTTTATTGAGGAGCCCACAAACTGGTCGCGTCGCTATAAGGCCAATCTCGAGAAGCTTGCGTCGGGCGACGTCATTCGTGTGTCCGAGGTTGTTCGCGACCTGTACCGTCGCGACAAAGACCGCGGATTGTCTGCCGGCGAAAAGCGCATGCTGGCGAAAGCGCGCCAGATTCTTGAGTCGGAACTCGCCCTGGCCGAAAAGACCGACGGCGTTCGTGCCGCCGAGATTCTCGACGAAGTTCTCGCCTCCTAGTTTTCGTTTCCGCGCGGGGTGATCTGAGGTCGTGTCGCACGTCGAACGCACTGTTGCCGTAATAGTTGTTGCCGCCGGGGCGGGAGTTCGCCTCGGCCACGATCTACCCAAGGCATTTGTCTCTCTTGCCGGCAGCACGTTGCTCGAACGAGCGGTTGCCACTCTGGGCCTCCTTGCCGAGCCGGTTCAGGTGGTCGTTGTCGCACCCGCCGGGAGTGAAGGGTCTGCGCTCGACATTGCCCAGCGGGCGGTCGACACATCCCGCAGCCCGGTGACTGTTGTCACGGGCGGGGCAACCCGCCACGAATCCGTTGCGGCCGGATTGGCGGCTCTCGAACCGGGCGTCACCACGGTACTGGTGCACGACTCGGCTCGCTGCCTGACACCGGTTGAGGTCTTTGACCGCGTTATTGCGGACGTTCGCCGGACTGGTCAGGGAGTCGTGCCGGGAGTGCGTGTCTCCGACGCCATCAAAGTCGTTTCGGGCGATCTCCTCGAGGGCGGCACGCTCCTGACAACGATTGATCGCGAAACCATGCTGGCCGTTCAGACCCCCCAGGGCTTTCCGCGGGATGCGCTCGAGACCGCGTACGCCGCGGCCAACTCGGTTGAGCACACCGATGACGCCGGCGTCTTTACGGCAGCCGGCATGATTGTGCAGACCTGTCCGGGAGATGAGCGATCCCTCAAAATCACCACACCGGCCGACCTCGCACGCGCTCAGGCCCTGATTCTGGGCATCAACGGCGATCGGGTTCGGGTGGGAACCGCCACAGACACTCATGCCTTTGCCGAGACCTTGGGGTTGCGCTTGGCCGGTCTCGACTGGCCGGATGAATTTTCCCTGGCTGGCCACAGTGACGGTGATGCCGTAGCGCACGCCATCGTGGACGCCCTGTTGATTGCGGCCGGCCTCGGCGATATCGGTGGCATGGTGGGCGTTGATGATCCTCAGTATGCCGGTGCAAGCGGCGAGGTCTTCGTTCGGGAGGCGGTGCGGCGTCTCTCCGAAGCCGGTTACCGACCGGTGAATGTCACCGCGCAAATCATTGGCAATCGGCCGCGCCTCGCGGGTCGGCGTGCCGAGGCCGAGGAGCTTCTGACGACGTGGGTGGGCGCTCCGGTGACACTGAGCGCCACCACCACCGACGGACTGGGCTTCACGGGCGAAGGCCGCGGCATTGCCGTTGTGGCCACTGCGCTCGTCACCGAGGTGTCATAACTAAAGGACGTGAACGGCTGTGGCCCGCCAACGATGGTCAAGGCCTTCGAGTCGAAACGCCACGGAACGTGTACGTGCCCGCCCGTGGATCACGACCACGGCCTCCACAACGCCGTCACTCGGTTCGGTGATGATGGTGCGTCCCAGGGTGAACGTGGGGCGCACGGGTGGCGCTCCCGTGGCAGACCGTGCGCGCACGGCAATCTGGACGCGCTTGGCGAGGTGACGATACACGTCGTCGGAAACCCAGCGGGCAATCTGATCAAGATCGCGGGCACCGGCGATAATCTCGAGGACTGACCGAGCCAAATTCTCGATGAGCGTGGTGGGATCGGGTAGGTCCTCACGCCCCGTGGGTTGATGACCAAAGTAGTCATCGTCGTTGTAGCTGGCGAGGCGGGTGTTGACGCGGCGGGCGGGACCGGCGTTGGTCTCGGGCGCGCGGGCGGGACTGGCGCTCATTCTTTCTCTTCTCCCCTGTGGTGTGGCACATAAGTTAGTTAACTGCGATGCATACTCAACCAGACCGAATGGTCATGAGTGTCCGTTCACAGCAAAAATGTGGATAACTCACGGAGATTCACAGGTTCGGTCATCAGGCTCTGACCCCATGCGGTGGAACAATCTGTTTGACGATCTCTCGGCACAGCTCGATCGTGAACTCGCCGCTGAACAGGCCGACGAACAGCGGGACACCGCCAGAGCAGCCGCGGCCACGGTGAGTCATCGTCAAGTTCTCGTGGCGTTGGCCAAAGACTGCAAGGGAGTAGTCCTCATGCGAACGCGTGCGCGCAGACTCACCGTGACGGTGGACACGGTCGGGGCTGATTGGGTTGCCGTGACGGAAACCGACCCTGCCACATCTGCGGGGAGTGCCACCCACGTGATCCCGATCCCGGCCATCACTGCACTCGAGTTGGCTTCTGGTGCCAGCGTGGCGGGTGTCACGTCTCGGGACGTGACCGAAAAGAAGGGCCCCCGACTCATCGACCGGGTGGCTTTTGACGTGGTGTTGCGCGACTTGGCGCGACGGCGCCGGTGGGTAGAGCTCACCACCCGCGACGACGTGGTGGCAGGCACTCTCGACACGGTGGGTCGCGACTGGTGTGAAGTTGCCCGACACCCGCGCCATATTGCGCGACGACAGTCGGCGATTACCGGAAGCGTGCTGGTTCCGTTGTCGGCAGTGTTGGGGGTTCGCGTGGATTAGAGGCGTCGTCCGTCGGCGATGTCGATGACACCGGCCCACTGTGCTTCGCGCCACTGGGCGGCCGTGAACTCGGTCTCATAGCTCTCTGAGACGAACGCGGCCAGAGCACCCGTGCTGATGCGCCACGGACCTCGGCGCCCGACACGAAGCGCGGGGATTTCGCCGGAACGGATGAGCGCGTAAATGTGGGAAACCGAGACGGCGAGGATTTCGGCCGCAGTCGCCGCCGAAACGAAGGGGGAGTCGAGAGGCGAGGGCATGTCTGAACCCTAGGCAGTTGCCCTACGGCACAAGCGGACGGGGCTCAATCTGTGGACAACCCGGGTTCCTTCTCGACGCGGGCGGGAAAGATGCTCTGAGCGCTCATGCAGAAAAAGGAGATCCCATGAAGACATCACGCAGTTCTCTCATCAAGTTGGCCCTCGGGTTGGGCCTGATTTTGGCGTCGGTCATCGGCGTTACCGCCCTTGTCTCGTCGATGAGCAAGACGCGCGGAATGGTGCTGGCGGCCACCGACATGCCCGTGGGTCATGTGATCACCGCAGGAGACCTCATTCGAACCGACGGCTACGTGGTGGGGTCCCGCGTGGTCTTTCCCGACAGCATCGACGCCTTGCTGGGCAAGGTAACGACGCGCCCGCTCGCCCTGGGTGAGGTGATCTCCGAAGCGGTGGTGACGTCGTCGTTCGATCTCGATGTGACGACCTTGGTGCTGACGGTGAACGACGGTGTGCCGGCGGCGCTCGCGCCCGGGGACACCATTGAAGTGTGGTCGGCCGGCATGCGCGATTCTCTCGGCTTGGGTTTTGGCTCGGGCCTCGGCATGGGCCCGGACGCCGGGGGCATGGTCGATTCGGGCGCGTCGGATTCGGGCGCGTCGGATTCGAGCACCGGCACCGGCAGCGGGTCAGGCATGTGGGCGCCGGGGCAGCCACGTCCGCTGGCGGCCGGAGAGTTTGTTGCCCGCATCGGCGACTCACAATCGCCGACCCTGGGGGGTTCCGTCCAGGTAGAGGTTCTCGTAGCCAAGTCGGACGTGAGCGCCATTCTGTCGGCACAGACGCGGGGTGAGGCTCTCGTGGTCTTACCGGAACGCAGTAGCGGCTCATGAGGGTTGTCACAAACGCGGCGACCGAGGCCGTCGAGCCACACTTTGCCTCACTGGTTGCGGCCGAAGATGCGGCGCCCAATGCGGAACTCATGGTGTGGGATGACGTCACTCCGGAAGCGCTCCTCGATGACGATGGGCAACCCCTCGTTGACGCCGTCATGCTCCGAGGCGCGCTGATTACTCCGCACCTCCTCTCCGCTTGTGACCTTGGGGGTATCCGAATTGTGGGTGTGGCGCACACCCCGGAAGATGAAGACAATCTGGAGCGTCTCCGGCTCAGGGAACGTGTCGCGACGCCGCTCGAGCGGGACAGCGTGAGGCGGGCACTGGGTCTTGGCGGCTCGGCGGCCGAGATCCCGCGGGGTGATCGAGCCCTGCGCGTTGCTCCGGCGCCACGGTTGCGGGCAGCGGTTGGGTCTGCGGTCGTCGACGCGTCGGTTGTCGAACCGTTTGCGGACGAAGTGCCAGCGGTCACATCGCTGGGAGCGGCATCGGCCCCAGTATCGGTCCCAACATCAACCCCCGCTTCGACCGGCCGCAACGTCGTGGTCTGGGGGCCGGTGGGATCATCGGGTGTCTCGAGTATGGCCCTGGCGCTGGCCGGGTGCGCAACTCACGCCGGTCTGTCGACAGTTGTCGTCGACGCGCACGTTTATGGCGGCGCACAGTCGGGTCTGCTGAATCTTTTCGACGAAGCACCGGGCATTGCTGCCGCGTGCCGGCTGGCCGCGCGAGACACGCTGTCTTCTGACGAACTGCGACGCGTGGCTGCCACGGTGACTCACGGGCGAGACAGCCTCGCAGTGCTCACCGGAATTCCCGAGGCTCAGCGCTGGACCGAGCTCAGTCCGGATAGCGTGCGCACCGTGCTGTCGACGGCCCGGGCTTCGTGGGACGTTTCGGTCGTTGACGTTGCCTTTTGTTTGGAGGAAGACGAAGAGATTTCGAGCGACCTTTTTGCTCCGCGTCGGAACGGGGCGACACTCGCGTGCTTGGCCGAGGCGGATGTGGTGGTGGGTGTGGCTGGTTGCGATTCGCTTTCTCTCTCGCGCTACATTCTGGCAATGCCACGCCTGCGCGAGATTATTGGCAACACTCCCGTGGTCACGGTGGTGAACCGCCTGCGGCCCAGCGCCGCGGGACTGGCCCCCGAGGCATCGGTGCGGGAGACCCTACAGCGCTTCGCCGGGATCGGTGACGCCTTGTGTGTGCCTGATGATGCCGATCTTCTCGACCGGGCTCTCGTATCCGGCCTGCCCGCCACCTGGGTCACACACCGGGGGCGATACGTGTCGGCCGTGCGTGCGGTTTTCGAGCGTGTGTCAGGGAGTTGGGCTGTGCCCAGCCAGGTGAGCGCCTAAGGGCTGACCGTGTGCGCCGCCACGAAGGCGAGCGATTCGGTGAGCGACGTCTGCGCGGCATCCAGATTCAAGCGGAACTGATACTCGTGAGGCAGTGCCGGCGTGTAGTCTTCCGGCCAGAAAAGCGTCGTCACATCAACGCCCAGCGACTGAAGTTTGGCGGCAAACGGCTTCGAGTTGCCCTTCGTCAGCGGGTCGGCATTACCGCCGGTGATGTACGCCGGGGGAAAGTCGGCGGTGGCGTAGTTGATGGTGGACATCTGCGTCATGGCAACATTTGTGGGGCTGATTTGCTCGCCCGTGTAGGCCCAGATGGTGATGTTGTCGCCCCAACCGAGCAGACCCTTTCCTCCTTCGAAGGTGCCGAGGTCGTAAACGCCACAGTTGAGAATGAGTCCGCGAATCTGGGTGGTGCCGAGAGCTGGCTCGAAATTCATCTCTGCGGCGTACGCGGGGTTGGTGGTGAGCGCGGCAATTTGGCTGGTCAGTTGCGCACCGGCCGAGTCACCCGCCAAAAAGATGTTGTTCGGATCGATGTTGTACTCGGCGGCGTTCGCCAGAAGAAACGCGAGGGCATCGTTAATCTCGAACACGGCCTCGGGATACTTCGTCTCCGGGCCATAACCGTAGTTGAGCCCCACCACGGTGTAGCCCTTTGACGCGAGCAGTTGATAGTAAGCGACGTTGTTGTCTTTCGAGCCCGAAATCCAGGCACCACCGTGGGTCCAGACAATTGTGGGCAGCGGCGAGTTGGTGGCATCGGGCCAGTACACGTCGAGCTGTGCACTGGGGGAGCCGGGGCTGTAGTCGACGTTGAAAGTGGACTGAACGTTGTCGGGAGCAAAGGGAGCCATGATTTTTGTCACCTTGGCGGCGCCGTTCGTAAACACCGCACGCACGATCATGGCACCGGGCCACGGCGAAACCTGAAACGCCACGATGGTTCCGATCAGTAGGGCCCCGATTACGCCCAATACCCACCACAGGGCGCGGTGGCGACGATGGGCGCGGGGACTTCGAGCAACTTTCTTCATGATGGCTAAGCCTAGGCTAGAGCCATGTCGACTTTCACAGAGATTATGTCGTCCCGGGGTGTGGGCACCGAGCGCGACGTCGACTGGCTGCACCTCTTGCTGGCCGATCTGCAGTTGCTGGCCGACCTCTCATTCGCCGACGCCATTATCTGGGTGCCCGCAACAGACGGAAGCTTTGTCGCCGCATCACACGCACGTCCGGCCGGTGTGGCCACACTCTTCTATCGTGACTTCGTGGGCCAGAACATCAAGGCCGAGTGGCGCTCGCAGGTGACGGAGGCCTACGAAGCAGGTGTGATTGTGGACTCCACCGCGCCCGCGTGGTTCGAAGAGGTGCCGACGCGGGTGCGCACGGTTCCGGTGGTTCGCCCGGTGGGAGAGGGTTCCGACGAGATTCAACAGGGCCCCATCGCCGTCGTCTCCCTGCACACCAACCTCTCGCAGATGCGCCAACCGTCGCGGCAGGAGAAGACGTTCAATGAGTGTGCCGACGATCTTTTTCTCATGATGTCCACGGGTCACTTTCCCGACATCGATCAGGCGCCCGCTCCGCGTCGTGGTGCACCGCGAGCCTCCGACGGCCTCCTGCGAATGGATGTTGACGGCGTCGTCAACTTTGCCAGCCCGAATGCGCTCTCGGCGTTTAGTCGCATCGGATACCGCGAGGAGCTTGAGGGTGAGTTGCTGGCGGAGGTGGCCGCGCAGGTTCTCTCGGGAAAAGTGGACGTGGATGAGTCGCTCCCCGTGGTGGTGACCGGTCGCGCACCGTGGCGTGCAGACATTGAGAACCGCGGTGTCACGGTGTCGCTGCGCACCATCCCGCTCGAGATCGGCAATGAGCGAACGGGTGCGTTGGTGCTGTGCCGCGACGTGACCGAGATGCGCCACCAGGAGCGCGAGCTCATGACCAAGGACGCCACGATTCGCGAGATTCACCATCGGGTGAAGAACAATCTGCAGACAGTGGCGTCCCTGCTGCGCATTCAAGCGCGACGCACCACCTCCGATGAGACACGTGAAGCGTTGGCTCGGGCCATGCGGCGCGTGGCCAGCATCGCCGTCGTGCACGACACTCTGTCATCGGGGCTCAACCAGAACGTGGACTTTGACGAGGTGTTCCAGCGGGTGCTCATGTTGAGCGCCGAGGTGGCATCGCTCAACCACAATCCCGTAAAGCCCCAGACAACGGGAAGTTTTGGGGTGTTGCCCAGCGAGTACGCCACTCCGCTGGCACTCGCCCTCACCGAGATCGTGACCAACGCGGTTGAACACGGATTCGATGGATCGAGCGAGGGCGCTGTAGACATTCGCGCCACCCGCACGAGCGAAACGCTGAACGTGGAGATCGATGACAACGGCAAGGGCATCGGCGATGACGGCATCGGCGATGGGCTGGGCACGCAGATTGTGCGCACCCTTGTTGAGGGCGAACTGAGCGGCACCATCACGTGGGAGCAGCGGCCCGAGGGTGGCACGCGCGTGACGATCGAGATTCCCCTGCGCTTTCTCCAGGCCTAGCGACGCAAGACGCGCACCGGGTGATTCTCCGCCTTCCCTCTTCTACACAAAAAAGCGAAGGGCCCGGGAGTTTTCCCGGGCCCTTCGTATGTGAGTGCTAAAAAATTAGCTTGCGCGGCGGGCGCGAGCAGCGCGACGCTTGAGCGCGCGACGCTCGTCCTCGCTGAGGCCACCCCACACGCCCGAGTCCTGCGAGGTCTCGAGGGCGTACTGAAGGCACTGCTCAGTTACCGTACAACGGGCACACACAGCCTTGGCCTTTTCGATCTGGTCGACAGCAGGGCCAGTGTTTCCAACGGGAAAGAACAGCTCAGGGTCGACCGTGAGGCAAGCCGAAGAATCGCGCCAGTCCATGGTTTTCTCCTTATTAATGGGGTGATGTGGTTCGCGTCCCGGGCACACAAAAGAACCCGAGAACTGAGATATCGGACGAAAAAATAAGAATCGAGTGCTCGTCCCGAGACCCGCCGGAAATAAACCGGCGAGCTCGCCCACATCCGCGTGGGGCTCACTCGACCTCTATTAGGTTCTCATGTGGTTGGCTAAATGTAAAGAGTTTTTTTGAGAGGACCTATGATGACCACCAACGCGGGCGCGAATCGCGAATCGGCAGGTGCCGGCCCCAAGGCTCCGTGGACGCTCGTGGCGCTGGCTGTGATCGTGTGGGCAGAAGTCGCGATGCTGGCTGTGTGGAGTGTGTGGTTGCTGACGGGTTTCGTGACCGACGTGCCCGAGTCATTCGGGGGAGCAGTGCTCCTCCTGGTGCTGAGTGTGGTGGCAACCGTGTGGTTGGGCTTCGCGGCTGCGCATCTTCTCCGGCGCAAAACCTGGACCCGGGCGGCCATCTTGGTGTGGCAACTGTGCCAAACGGCCATTGCCGCAGGAGCGTTTCAGGGAATCTTTGCGGCGCCCGTCGTGGGAGCTGCTCTTCTGGTTCCCGCGCTTGCCGCAGGCGTGTTGCTCTTTACACCGAGCGTGGTGGCTGCCCTGCGCCGTGAGCCGAGCGCGGAGTAAACGAAAGCTAAAGCCCGAGCTTGCCGCGCAGCGAGGCAACGTGGCCGGTGGCCTTCACGTTGTAAAGAGCGTGGCTGAGCGTGCCGTCAGGCGCAACCACGAACGTGGACCGGATGACGCCCTGCACGGTCTTGCCGTACATCGACTTCTCGCCGAACGCGGCGTAGGCGTTGTGCACCGTGAGGTCGGGGTCGCTGAGTAGCGGGAAGGTGAGCCCCTCTTTTTCTTCAAACTTTTTAAGTTTGGCGGGCGTGTCCTTGGAGATGCCCAGCACCACGTAGCCGGCGGCCTGCAGCGAGGCGAGCGAATCGCGGAAGTCGCAGGCCTGCGTGGTGCAGCCCGGCGTCATGGCCGCGGGGTAGAAGTAGATGATCACGTTCTTGCCCGAGAAGTCGGAGAGCGAAACGTGCTTTCCATCCTGGTCGGGAAGCGTGAATGCGGGGGCGGCCTGGCCGGCCTCAAGGCGAGTGGTCATGCGTCCAGCGTAGTCAGGAATCTCGGCCCGTGACTAGTCGGCGAAGGTGAGCAACAGCCGGTGGAGGGAGTCGAGCCGCGAGGCGCCGATGTCGCCCAGAGCGCCGGCCTCAATGGCCTCAGCAATGGCGCAGTCGGGTGAGTTGGGCAGGTGGGTACACCCGCGTGGGCAGGCCTGCGCGAGCCGGTCGAGCTCGGGAAACGCCTTGATGATGTTGCGCGTGTCAACGTGGCCAAGACCAAACGAGCGGACGCCGGGGGTGTCGACCAGCCATCCGGTGCCGCCGCCAACTACCAACTCGAAGCAGACGGTGGAGCTCGAGGTGTGGCGACCGCGACCGGTGACCTCGTTCACGATGCCCGTGGCGCGATGCGCCGAGGGAACCAGCGCATTCACGAGCGTGGACTTTCCCACACCCGAGTGACCAACAGCCACCGTGATGTGGCCAACCAAAAGTGTCGACAGCGCGCCGAGCGGGGGATCGTCGGAGCGGCTCGTCACCACAGGAATGCCGAGACCGACAAAGTTAGCCAAGAACTCGCTCGGGTCGGCAAGGTCGGTTTTGGTGACACACAGAATCGGTGCGATGCCGGCGTCGTAGGCCGCCACGAGGTAGCGGTCGATGAGGCGCACGCGCGGTTCGGGATTCGCCGCGGCCGTGACAATCAGCATCTGATCGGCGTTGGCCACAATGACGCGCTCCACGGCATCCGTGTCGTCGGCGCTGCGCCGCAGGATGCTCGAACGCTCGTGAATGCGCACGATGCGCGCGAGCGAGCCCTGGTCTCCCGTGGTGTCGCCCACCAGCGCCACGCGGTCACCGGTGACCAGGGCATCCTTGCCGAGCTCGCGCGCTCGCGTGGCGGTCACGGCGTGACGGCCGGGTCCCTCCGGATCAACCAACACGGTGTACCGGCCGCGATCGACGGCCGTCACCATTCCGTCCACGGCCGCTTCGTGCGCGGGGCGATTCTTGGTGCGCGGTCGCGTGCCCTTGCGGCTGGGGCGCACGCGCACGTCGGACTCGTCGTAGCGGGATTCCTCCCCGTCATCCGACAACCACGACACGTAGGCGGCCTAGCCCTCTCCCGCTATGCCCAGCATGTGGAGCCACAGGGCGGCAAACTCGGGCAGGGTCTTCGACGTCGTGCGGATGTCTTCGATTTCCACGCCCGGTACTCGCAGCCCGATGATGGCGCCGGCCGTGGCCATGCGGTGGTCTTCGTAGGTGTGCCACACGCCGCCTTTCAAGGGCGCGGGCTCGATGCGTATGCCGTCGGCCAGCTCGGTTGCGTTGCCCCCGAGGGCGTTGATTTCGGCAACGAGTGCGGCCAGGCGGTCGGTCTCGTGGTGGCGGATGTGCCCGATGCCAGTAATCTCACTGGTGCCGTCGGCCAGTGCCGCTAGGGCAACGAGTGCGGGAGCCAGTTCGCCGCCGGTGGTGAGGTCGAGCGTCACCGGGGTGATGGTGCCGGTGCCCGTCACCGTGACGCGAGAGCCGTCGCGAGTGACCACGCCGCCAAAGCGAGGAAGAATTTCGAGGAGATCGTTGCCCACCTGCGTTGTGGCCGCGGGCCATCCGGTGATGGTGACCGAGCCGCCTGCCACGAGGGCGGCGATGAGAAACGGCGCCGCGTTCGACAGGTCGGGCTCGATGTCGACCTCGCGGCCGCTGATTTTTCCGGGTGCCACGACCCAGTGACCTGGGCGATCGCTCGTGACCGTGACGCCCCGCTGCGCGAGCGTCTCGATGGTCATTTCGATGTGAGGCAGGCTGGGCAGTCGTTCGCCGTCGTGAGTGAGGTCGAGGCCGTCGTCGAAGCGGGCCGCGGCAAGAAGCAAGCCGGAGACAAACTGGCTCGAGCGCGAGGCGTCTACCGTCAGTGCGCCGCCGGCGACGTGTCCCGAGCCGTGCACAGTGAACGGCAGGGCACCGCGACCCTCGTCGGCCACATCAACGCCGACATCGCGCAGTGACGACACGGTGACGTTCATGGGCCGGCGGCGCGCGGCGGCATCGCCGTCAAACGTGGTGGGCCCCAGTGCCAGCGCGGCAACGGGGGGCAGAAAGCGCATGACGGTGCCAGCCAAGCCGCAGTCGATCGTGGTGCTGCCCGTGAGTTCTCCCGGGGTGACCAGCCAGTCTCCGCCGAAGGGAGACGCTCCGGGCTGTTCCAGGATGGTGGTTCCCAACGCGCGCAGCGCCTCAACCATGAGGTTCGTGTCGCGCGAGTGCAGGGGCGCGCGCAGGGTTGACGGCGCGCTGCTCAGCGCGGAGAGCACGAGTTCGCGATTGGTCAGAGATTTTGAGCCGGGTAGCGACAGTTCGGCGTCGAGGGGCTCTGTCGCGGTGGGTGCGCTCCACGGTCCAGGAACCTCCGGCTCGGAGGAATCATCGCCATACGGATTGAACTCCGGGCGGGAATACGGTGACCTCAGCATTAGTTACAGGTTACCGAGGTATCGAAAGGGGAGTGTCATGCTCGCTGAATGTCCCGCGCGTCCCGTGCCTGGGCCCGAAACCGACTCCCGCCTAGGCTGGGGTGACATGAACGAATCGTCGGAGGCCAAGAACGCGCTGTTTGTCGAGCAGGCCATGCCCTACCTCGACCAGCTCTACGGCCACGCCATGCGCAAGACCAGCAACCCGGCCGACGCCAACGATCTGGTGCAAGAGACCTACATGAAGGCCTTTGCGGCGTTTGACTCCTATGAGCAGGGCACCAACCTCAAGGCGTGGCTGCACCGCATTCTTGAGAACACGTTCATCACCAACTACCGCAAGAAGGCGCGGGAACCTTTTCAGGCACCGCTCGAAGAGTTTGAGGACTGGCAGCTGGGGTCGGCGGAATCACGCACGGCCACATCGAGCCGATCGGCAGAGGCCGAAGCCATCGACCACATGCCGGCCGGCGTGGTCAAGGACGCGCTCCACGCCCTGCCCGAGGAGTTCCGCATCGCCGTGTTTTTGGCTGACGTTGAGGGCTTCTCGTACCAAGAGATCGCCGACATTATGAGCACACCCTCGGGAACCGTGATGAGTCGACTACACCGTGGTCGCCGACTGCTGCGAGAATCCCTGGCTGATTACGCCCACGAACTGGGTCTCAACACCACAACACCCTCGGGATCGAAAGCGAGCGCATCATGAGCGACTGTGGTTGCGAAAAGGCAAAGCAGGCCCTCGAGGACTACCTGCACAACGAACTGTGCTCGGAGGATGCGGCCGACATCCGGGAGCACATGGAGAATTGCATGGGGTGTGCCGATGAGCACAAGGTGGGCGTCGTGCTCACCGAGGCCGTGGCGCGTGCGTGCAAAGAAACCGCCCCCGAACAACTGCGCGAAGAAGTGATGCGCAAGCTGCGCGGCCTCCAGTCGCACTAGTCGGCTCGCGACTACCCGGCTCGCGACTGCCCGGCTCGCTCCGGCCAACCTCGCGATTGCTGGACCTGTAACTCCCAAGCCGTAATCTGAACTAGCGGCGGCCCTTTGTCTCCAAGAGGCGCTCGATGTCGCCAAAGACCTCCATGCCGGCACACCGGCCCACTCCCGCAAGGGTTTCGACTCCAGCCGTATCGATATGACGAATCTTCACCTCGGCGTCGAGGGTCTCATCCACGCGTTCGATCATGCCGGTGCGCAGTGGTGCTTTGAGGAGGCCGCCGCGCTTGCGTTCGGCCGTCAGTTCGAGAACCCCGTGCGGGCCTTCGAGGCTCCAGCGAATGTGTGAGTCGTCGATGTGCAGCTCACGCTCGCGTGAGCCGTTGTACGTGGTCCAGGTGAGCAACTCGCCCTCGCGGCGCAGGCCGACAATAAATCCCCGGAATGATGACTTGAGCCACGGAATAATGGCCACTGAGGCGATGAGGCACGCGCTGGGATCCGTATCGATGTGATTTGAGTTGAGCCACACGTAGCCCGCGGGAAACGCGGTGCCCCAGTCTTTCTCGATGTAGCCGCGACCACCGGCGAAGTCCACCGGTTTGCCCTCGACGCGCAGCGTGCCACCGAGCGAATGGCCAAAAGACACGATGCCGTGGAAGCACTCCATGAGCGGCACCATGCCGTACCAGCCCATGATTCCGGGAGAGCGCAGCGTGACGGGCCACGGGTCGAGCGGGCTCGTGATCTCGATGTGGCCCACCAGCTGGGGTAGGTCGAGCGTCACCGATTCGGGGGTGAAGTGATTCGGGCCCACCCAGACATCGAACCCACGATCGGAAGCCACGAATTCCTCAACGGGATAGGTGTGAAACCACGCGCGCCCGGTGATGCCGTCGAGCACCTGAACAAAGGCGTGATCGCCCGCACCCCGCTCGCTCCGGGGGCCGCGAAAGATTCCCGGAATCACCGCCCAGCGCGATGACATGTCGGCCGAGACGAGCTTGATGTACCAGCCCTCAAAGAAGTCGGTGCGTTTGCCGCGCCCGTGATACGCCTCGGGATGCGCCACACCGCGAACAAAACCTACCGGTGAAGTCATGTCCCCACGCTAGTCGTGAGTGCGGGGTGAGTGAAGAGAAGAAACTGATGGTTAGAAGGAGAGCGCCTCGCCCAGCAAGATGTCGGCTTCGACCTGATGACGCTTGGCCGAACCCGCGGCGGGAGAAGCCGAGGCGGGACGCGACACGCACCGTATGGCGCGACCGCCAAGTTGCGGTGCAATGTTGAGCAGAATGAACGGCCACGCTCCCTGGTTCTGTGGCTCGTCCTGGTACCAGATGAGCTCGGCGTTGGGGTAGGTGGCCAGAATGGCGTTGAGGGCTTCGAGGGGCTCGGGGTAGAACTGCTCGAGACGCACCACGGCAACGCGCGTGTCACCGGTTTTGGCAATCTCTGACTCGAGGTCGTGGAACGGCTTGCCCGACGTGACGATGACGCGCTGCACGGCAGCCTTGTCGAGCTGACGCGGTTCATCGATCACCTCGCGGAACGAGCCGGTGGTGAAGTCGTCGACCGGGCTGGCCGCATCACGAAGACGCAACATGGCCTTCGGCGTGAACACAATCAACGGTTTGCGTGGGCGCTGATGTGCCTGACGACGTAGCAGGTGGAAGTAGGACGCGGGTGTGGAAGGACGCGCCACAATCATGTTCTCTTCGGCACACATCTGCAGGTACCGCTCCATGCGGGCTGACGAGTGGTCGGGGCCCTGACCCTCGTAGCCGTGGGGGAGGAGCAGAACCACAGACGAGCGCTGGCTCCACTTTTGTTCGGCGGCCGAGATGAACTCGTCCACCACGGTCTGCGCGCCATTGGCGAAGTCGCCAAACTGACCTTCCCACAGCACGAGCGCATCGGCACGCTCCACCGAATAGCCGTACTCGAAGGCCATGACCGCGTACTCGCTGAGCAGAGAGTCGTAGATCCAGAATCGCCCCTGATTGTCGGCGAGGTTGGTGAGCGGTAGCCACTCTTTGCCGTTAGCACGGTCGTGGAAGACGGCGTGACGTTGCACAAATGTTCCTCGGCGCACGTCTTGTCCGGTGAGACGAACCGGCATGCCCTCGAGGAGGACGGAGCCGAACGCCAAAATCTCGCCAAAGCCCCAGTCGATGCCACCCTCGCGGCTCATCTCGCCGCGCTTGGCGAGCAACTGCTGCAGTTTGGGGTGAACCGTGAAACCCTCGGGGATGTTGTTGAAAGCGTCGCCGATGCGGTGAATGACCGAGATATCCACGGCCGTTGACACCGGCTGGCTGCGGTCGGGAACCTCGGCAGCGGGCGAGTGAGCGCTGGCGCTACTCTCAGCCTTGTCGCCGTGCGTATCGTCAAACGCCGTCTCGAGCTGACGCTGGAAGTCGGCCTGAGCCGCATCAAACTCGTCCTGAGAGATGTCGCCACGTCCCACGAGGGCCTCGGTGTAGAGGCGTCGCACCGAGCGTTTGGCCTCGATGAGGTTGTACATCATGGGTTGGGTCATCGACGGGTCGTCACCCTCGTTGTGTCCACGACGACGATAGGACACGAGGTCGATCACCACGTCCTTCTTGAAACGCTGGCGGAACTCCACGGCGAGGCGGGCAACACGCACCACGGCCTCGGGGTCGTCGCCGTTGACGTGCCAAATGGGCGACTGAATAGCCTTGGCCACGTCGGTGGCGTACACAGACGTGCGGGACTCCCACGGGGGTGTGGTGAAGCCAATCTGGTTGTTGACCGAAATGTGCACGGTGCCACCGATGCGGTAACCGCGCAGCTGCGACATCTGTAATCCTTCGTAAACGACGCCCTGGCCACCCATGGCCGCATCGCCGTGAATGAGAACGGGCAGAGTGGTGAAGGTTCCAATGGGCTTGAGGTCCTGCTTGGCGCGCACGATGCCCTGCAGCACACCGTTGACGGCTTCGAGGTGCGAGGGGTTGGCGGCCAAGAACACGGGAATCTGGCGACCACTACGGCACGTATAGGTTCCCTCGGTGCCGAGATGGTACTTAACGTCGCCCGAGCCCTGAACGGTTCCCGTGTCAACGTTGCCCTCAAACTCGCGGAACACCTGTCCGTAGGTCTTTCCCGCAATGTTGGTGAGCACGTTGAGGCGCCCGCGGTGCGCCATGCCGATACCCACGCCGTCGAGCTCGTGGTCGGCAGCCTTTTGCAGGATCGCATCGAGCAGGGCAATGAGCGATTCGCTGCCCTCGAGGCTAAAGCGCTTTTGTCCCACGTATTTGGTCTGCAGGAACGTTTCAAAAGCCTCGGCCTCGTTCAGCTTCTCGAGGATGCGCATCTGCTCGTCGTGACCGGGCTTTTCGTAGGGCAGTTCAACCTGCTCCTGAATCCAGCGGCGCTGTTCGGGGTCTTGAATGTGCATGTACTCGAGGCCCACGGTGCGGCAGTACGTGTCGCGCAGGATTCCCAACACGTTGCGCAGGGGCAATGTGCGTGAGCCACCGATTCCGCCGGTGATGAAGTCGCGGTCGAGATCCCAGAGGGTGAGGCCGTGCGATTCGATTTCGAGGTCGGGGTGTGAGCGCTGCACGTATTCGAGGGGATCGATGTCGGCCATGAGATGACCGCGCACACGGAAGGCGTTGATGAGCTCCTGGACTCGAGCGGTCTTATCGATTGCGGCGGCGGAATCGACGCTGACGTCGGCGTTCCACTGGATTGGTTTGTAGGGAATACGCAGGGCCGAGAAAATTTCCTCGTAGAAATTCCGCTGACCGATAAGCAACTCGTGCACGATTTTGAGGAACTCGCCCGAGCCGGCGCCCTGAATGACGCGGTGGTCGTAGGTGCTGGTCAGGGTAATGATCTTGCCCACGCCCATGTCGACGAGCGTCTTCTCGCTCGAACCCTGGAACTCGGCCGGATAATCGAGAGCGCCGGCACCGATAATGCAGCCCTGGCCCTTCATGAGACGCGGCACGGAGTGGTTGGTTCCGATGCCACCCGGGTTGGTGAGCGACACGGTGATGCCCTGGAAGTCTTCGGCGGTGAGCTTGTTGGCGCGCGCGCGACCCACGAGGTCTTCGTAGGCCAGCAGGAACTCGTCGAAGGCCATGGTGTCGGCGCGTTTGATGCCCGGCACCATCAACGCGCGAGTGCCGTCGGGCTTGGGGATGTCGATGGCCAAGCCGAGCGTGACGTGTGCGGGCGCCACCATGGTGGGCTTGCCGTCAATCTCGTCGTAGAAGACGTTCTGGGTGGGGAACTCCTTGAGCGCGCGAACCAACGCGTATCCCAGGATGTGGGTGAACGAGACCTTGCCACCGCGACGGCGCGAGAGGTGATTGTTCAAAACGATGCGGTTGTCGATGAGTAGTTTGGCGGGAATCGCGCGCACGCTCGTGGCCGTGGGTACGCTCAGCGAGACGTCCATGTTGGCGGCCAACGTCTTGGCCATACCCTTGAGAGCCGTGTAGACGTCTTCTTCGGCAGGCTCGGCAGCTCCCACACCCTCGAGCACGCGCGCGTCCGCGGGAATCGGGGAACTACCGGGAAGCGATGTGGTTCGCGCTACGGGCTGAGCGGCGGTGACGGGCTGGGATCCCGTGATCGGCTGAGGTTCTGTGACGGGCTGAGCTTCGGTGATCGGCTGTGCGGCTGAGACGTGCTGAGCGGCTGAGATGGGCTGTCCCGCGGTAGGGGCCTCGGACGCATCCGACGGGGGTGCTACCTGAGTCGGGGTAACTTCCACAGCCGGAGTTTGCATGCCCTGTGTGGCTCCGTACCTCTCGAGCGTGGGCCACCACGACTCATCGACCGAGCTTTTATCGACAACGTATT
The DNA here is from genome assembly GCA_002292955.1 of Microbacteriaceae bacterium UBA963. Lineage (GTDB taxonomy): Bacteria > Actinomycetota > Actinomycetes > Actinomycetales > Microbacteriaceae > UBA963. The sequence continues at coordinate 22,723 of DBCH01000070.1, forward strand.
TTTCGTAAAGCTCTTCGACGAGCCACTCATTTGCGCCGAACTCGTCGGCTCCTTCGCCCTGTTGGTTGGACACGACTCTCTGTCGCTCACTCTCAATGCGCTAAGTGGATAGGAAGTGAATCACGTCGCCTGCGGCGACAGAGCTCTCGAGCGGGAATCATCCCGGCGTTCAAGCCCCCTCAAGACTAATGCGAATGCACGCGACTCGGGTGACGTTCAGGTTTGGGCCTATATAGTGAATGCGTATGGACGACCCCCCTTCTGGTCACTCCTTTCCGACGACGCTGATGCGCGGGAAAGGGGTACTGAAGCGTGTTGTTTGAGTGGTCCATGTTTGCGGTGGGAATGTTACTCATCGTGGGTACCGGCTTTTTTGTGGCGGCTGAGTTTGCTCTCGTCAACCTCGACCGTGCCGACATCAACGCGCGGATTGATCGAGGTGAGCGCGGACTGGCCGGTATCTCACGAGCCCTGAGCCGCACGTCCACCCACCTCTCAAGCGCCCAGCTGGGTATCACGCTCACCACTCTGCTTACGGGTTTCGCTATGGAACCGGCGATATCCGGACTCCTGTCGGTGGCATTCGACGACTGGGGTTGGGACGCCGGGGTTGCCCGGTGGGTGGCTCTCATCGTGGCGATTCTTATCGCCACGATGCTCTCGATGTTGATCGGCGAGCTGGTTCCCAAGAACTTTGCGCTCGCCGTGCCCCTGCAAACCGCCAAAGTGGTCGTGCCGGTCCAAGCGGCTTTCACGTTTGTTTTTCGCCCCGCGGTGGTGGGACTCAACAACACCGCGAACGGCATCCTGCGCCTGTTTGGCGTGACGCCGGTGGAGGAACTGTCGTCGGCGCGCACCCCCGAAGAGCTTTCGGCTCTGGTTCTTCACTCGGCTCGAGCGGGGTTTCTGGAAAAGGACACGGCCACGCTGCTGAGCAAGACGCTGCGATTTAGTGAGCGCACCGCGGCCGATGTGATGACGCCACGGCCCCGCGTGGTTGACGTCGCGGCCGATGATCCCGTTCTTGCCGTGCTCGAGTCCGCGCGTCGGACCGGTTTTTCGAGGTTCCCCGTGGTGGGCGACGATCTCGACGACCTGCTTGGCGTGGTGCACGTCAAGTACGCGATGTCGGTTCCTCGCGAGCGCCGCGCGGAGGTTCCCGTCTCCGCAATCATGACGGAGCCCCTGCGCGTTCCCGAGACCATGACCCTTGACAACCTGCTGGCCGAGTTGCGCGTCAAGGGGTACCAGATGGCTGTCGTGATTGACGAGTACGGCGGTACGGCCGGAATCACCACGCTGGAAGACGTGGTGGAAGAGTTGATTGGCGAGGTCGCCGACGAACACGACCGCACGGCGGCCGGTGTGGTGCGCTCGGGCGAGACGATCACGTTCCCGGCCAACCTGCGTCCCGACGAACTGATCGAACGCACGGGCATTACTGTTCCCGAAAACCCCGACTACGAGACCGTGGCCGGATTTGTGATGAGCGAGCTCGGAGAACTTCCGAAGGTCAATGACGAGGTGGCGTGCTCGGGCGGAATTCTTCGCGTGGTGCGCATGGACGGTCGGCGCATCGACCGGTTGCGCTTCACGCCGGACGCAGCACCCCAGGGTGGTGATGCCTCGTGAATTGGGTGGGATTTGTGTGGCTCGCACTTCTGCTGCTGATTAACGCGTTCTTTGTGGCCGCAGAGTTCGCGGTGATCTCGGCCAAGCGTTCGCAAATAGAACCCATGGCCGCCGCCGGAAAGCCTGGCGCACGAACCGCGCTGTGGGCCATCGAACACGTCTCGCTCATGCTGGCCACAGCCCAACTGGGCATCACAGTGTGTTCTCTGCTGATTCTGAACGTGGCGGAGCCGAGCATCAAATACCTGATTGCCGACTGGCTGGTGGCTACCGGCTGGTCGGAGAGTGTCATCTCCACGCTCGGCTTCTTTGTTGCCCTCATCGTCGTGACATTCCTGCACGTTGTCTTTGGTGAAATGGTGCCCAAGAACGCGTCGTTCGCGATGCCCGAACGCGCCGTCCTCCTGCTGGCCCCGCCGCTGGTGGCGGTGGCCTCGGTGGTGCGCCCGGTGATCATCGCGCTCAATGCCACAGCGAACGGCATCTTGCGCTTGTGCCGGGTGACTCCGCGGGACGAAGCCCTGAGTACCTTCACCCTCGACCAGGTGGCGAGCATCGTGAGCCACTCGACGCGCGAGGGCACGCTCGATGACTCATCTGGCGCGGTGAGCGCGGTCGTTGAGTTCACCGCGAAAAAGGCGCGTGACATCGCGGTGCCGCTGAGCGACGTGGTGACTCTGCCCGAGACGGCAACGGTGGCGGACCTCGAAAAGGCGGTGACCACGCACGGATTCTCGCGCTATCCGATTGTTGATGTCGCGGGCGAGCCCGTGGGCTACGTACACCTCAAAGACGTGCTCACGGACGACGGTGACGGCGAGGGCACCGAGACCGGAAAACTTCAGGCCAAGCGCATGCGGCGCCTCGAGACTGTCACAACGACTCTGGATCTTGAAGACGCCCTGGCGCTGCTCCAACGCTCGGGCGTGCACTTGGCTCGTGTGGTTGATACTCGTGGCCGCACCACCGGCATGGTCTTTCTCGAGGACATCTTGGAAGAGCTCATCGGCCAAGTGGACGACGCCACGCGGCGCTAACAGCCCCGCGCGTGACGATCCGAACGGTCAGGCGAGCTCGGGTTAGGGCCTGGGCTTGGGCCGTGCGCGAAGATACTGGCTGGGCCAGTAATCGATTTCGGCGCCGAGCGCCATGGCTGCGTGCAGCGCGAAGTGGGGGTCGCGAAGGTGTTCGCGCCCGAGCATCACCGCATCCGCCTTTCCCTCGGCCACGATGGCGTTGGCCTGCTCGGGTGTCGTGATCAACCCGACCGCCGAAGCCAGCACATGTCCGTGTGACCGCACGTACTGGGCGAGCGGAACCTGGTATCCCGGCGACAGGGGAATCTTTACGCCAACGACGTTGCCGCCGCTGGAGATGTCAAAGACATCGGCACCGGCCCGCTGACACCAGTCGGCCACGATGGAGCACTCTTCTTCGTTGAAACCATCGGGGACCCAGTCGGTCGCAGAAAAGCGAACGAACACAACCGTCTCCTCGCCCACGGCCGCGCGGACCGCCGAGACGATGCGCAGCACCACGCGGGCTCGATTCTCGAGGGCTCCACCGTATTCATCGCTGCGGGCGTTGCTTGTGGGCGAGAGAAACTCGTGCAGCAGGTATCCGTGTGCCGCGTGGATCTCGAGCACCTCGAAGCCGGCTGCCACAGCGCGAACCGCTGCCGCTGCCCACGCGTCAACGAGCGCATCAATCTGTTCGACCGTCAACTCGGTCGTGTCGTCGTAACCGTCAAAGGCAAGGGGACTCGGCGCCACGGTAGGCCAGCCACCGGCACTCACCGGCGCGGTTCCCTTTCCCGACATCGGGTCTCCCCAATCTGGGTAAATCGATCCTTTGCGGCCAGCGTGGGCGAGCTGAATTCCCGGCACAGCGCCCTGGCTGCGGATGAACGACGCGATCCGTTGCCACGCGTCGCGCTGCGCATCGTTCCAGATGCCGGTGTCGTGTGGCGAAATGCGCCCCTCGGGAACGACGGCCGTCGCCTCAGCAATCACGAGCGCGGCGCCACCGCGAGCGAGTGAGCCCAGATGCACCAGATGCCAGTCGGTGGGGATGCCGTCACGTTCGGTCACGGAGTACTGGCACATCGCCGGAACCCAAATGCGGTTGCGGAACGTGGTGCCGCGAACGGTGAGCGGCTCAAACAGGGCGGGCTGGGTCATAGAAACAAACTATCGTGTGACCTATGGCGGGGTTGGGCGACACTGGCGAGGCGATGCCCGAGTGGACGGTTGCCGACGCAGCGCGGTTTATCCGGGTCCCCGCCGAGTCTGACGACAAGTATGGCCACGGCGTCTTAGGAGTCATCACGGGGAGCACCACCTTTCCGGGAGCCGCCCTGCTCGGGGTGGATGCCGCGTGTGCCACGGGGGTCGGCATGGTTCGCTTTTTGGGAGACCCGGTGGTGGCGGGGCAGGTGATGCGTCGCCGCCCGGAGACCGTGACGGTTGACGGTCGGGTGCAGGCGTGGCTCATTGGTTCGGGAACCGAGTGGACCGCGGAGGGTTCGCAGACGTCACTCGAACAGCGGGCACTCGACTCCGGGCAGCCCGTGGTGATCGACGCGGGAGCGCTACCGCTGTCAGGACTCGCCGCGGGCATCACGGTTGTCACGCCGCACCACGCAGAGTGTGCGCGCCTTCTGGACAAGACGCGCGAAGAGGTCGACGCGGATCCGTTTCGTGCGGCGAGCACACTGGCCGACCAGCGAGGCGTCACCGTCGTGTTGAAGGGTCACACCACCTTCGTTGTGTCACCTGAGCGGGACGGGGGACGCTTCGCCCGACGACTCACCGCTCCCACGACGTGGCTGGCCACCGCCGGAACGGGGGATGTGCTTGCCGGAATCATGGGGGCACTGCTCGCCACACACGCCGACGACCTGAGCGAACACCCAGCCCACGTGGCCGGGCTCGCGGCTACGGCCGTGCTTCTCCACGGCTTGGCCGCGGTGAGAGCCGGATCCGGTGGCCCCTTCGGGGCGTCGGACATCGCCGCGCATCTGGGGCCTGTCATCGCCGATATTCTTGAGGATCGTGGTGACTCGCAAACTCTCTGACAGGTCTGGACAGCGCTGGTTTGCTCACCCGGCAACCCTGTGGCTGGCATTCGCCGCCGTTCACGTCTGGACGGCGTGGCTCAACTTTTCGGCTGCTAACCAACCCCTCGGTGATGTCAACGGCATCTACTGGCGTTGGGTGTCCCAGGTACTCGCCGGACAAGACATTCCTGGAGTCACGGAACCGTGGGTCTACCCGGTCGCCGCGCTCCTCCCTCTGCTTCTGGCGTCACTGCCCGGCATGGTCACGTATCCGCAAAACTGGCTGGTCATGGTGTCACTGCTCGATGCGCTGGCGTTCTACTTCCTCGTGGGTGGCTGGCGACGCCCGGCCAGACGCGTGCGGGCAGCCTGGTGGTGGATCGCGTTCATCGTGTGCCTCGGGCCCATCACCCTGGGTCGCTTGGATTCGGTCGTCGCACCGCTGGCTGTGATGGGACTGATGTTCCTGCTCACACGTCCGCGACTTGCCGCCGTGTTGCTCACCCTCGCAACGTGGATCAAGGTCTGGCCCGCAGCGCTTCTTCTCGCAGCGGTTGCCGTGATACGCCGGCGCTGGACCATCGTGATCTCGGCGGCGTTGACCTCCGTTGCCATTGTGGTGGTGACCCTGCTGTTTGGCGGAGGAGCACATCTCCTGTCTTTTCTCACGCAGCAGACGAGTCGCGGAATCCAGATTGAGTCTCCACTGGCCACCCCGTTCGTCTGGCTTAGCGTGCTACAGGTTCCCGGATACGGCATTTATTACTCGCAAGACCTGCTGACCTTTCAGGTCTCGGGCGACGGCGTCGACATTGCCGGAGCGGCCAGCAACATCGCGCTCGCCGTTGCGGTGCTGGCTGTGTTGACCCTGGGCTGGATCCGGTTGCATCGCGGTTCGTCGGTCATTCGGCTGCTCGCTCCGCTGTCTCTGGCACTGGTGATGTGTCTCATCGTGTTCAACAAGGTGGGCTCGCCCCAGTTCATGACATGGATTATTGCGCCGATGGTTCTCGGGCTCATCGTTGATCGTGCGCGGTTTGCTCCCGTTGCCGTGGTGGCACTCGCGATGGCCGTTCTCACCCAGGTCTTCTACCCGTTCTATTACGACCTGATTCTGGTGGCCAACCCCCTCATGGTCGCCGTGATGACGGCGCGCAACGCTCTCGAGGTTGTGGTGCTCGCCATGGCGATACACGTGCTGGCAACGGGCCGCCGACGGCAAGCGGTCCGGCAGGTGGCGCACCGTCGTTGACGCGTGGGCGGGGGCTGATCTGTTGCGGCGCCGTTCTGATGAGACGCTGACCTATTGAGGAGTTACGCGTCGGTGTTGAGCAGGCGGAGCAACTGCGCACCGACCTCGTCGGATTCAATTAGGAACGCGTCGTGGCCAAACTCCGAATCCAGCGCATAGGGAACATCACCGTCGATGTTGCCCGGCACCGCCCGCGCAATGCGCTGCTGGCCGAGAAAGGGGAAGAAACGATCCCGCACGATGCCGAGCACGAGAGTGGGCACTGTGATTGACGACAGCACCTCATCGATGTCACCGCGTCCCCGGCCAACGTCGTGCGAGTTCATGGCATCCACTAAAATCAGATAACTGTTGGCGTCGAACCGACGCGCAAACTTGTTGCCGTGAAAATCGAGGTAGCTGGCCACGGCAAACCGCCCGCCCTCGCCGAGCGGGCTGATGTCACTCTGGGCCTGGCGATCGAAACGTTCGTTGAGCTCGGCCGGAGTGCGAAAGTTCTGAAAACTGATGCGTCGAGCCAAAGCCAGGCCACCGTGCGGACCATCGCCGTCGACCGCGTCGTAGTAGTTTCCCCCGCGCCAGAGGGGATCGAGCTGGATGGCCTCGATCTGAACGGTATTGAGGGCAATCTCGTCGGCGCTCGTCGCTGCCGGCGCGGCGAGAATTCCGAGCCGACGGGCACGCTCGGGAAACATGATGCCCCACTCGAGCGCGTGCATGGCACCCATGGATCCGCCAACCACTGCCGCCCACGCGTCGATGTTGAGAAAGTCCGTGAGAAGGACCTGCACATTCACCTGGTCACGAATGGTGGTGAAGGGAAAGCGCGACCCCCACTCGTAGCCGTCGGGAGCCAGCGAAGCCGGGCCCGTGGTGCCCTGACACCCGCCAAGCACGTTGGGTGCCACAACGAACCAGCGATCAGTGTCGATTGCTTTACCCGGCCCAATAACGTCTTCCCACCAGCCGCTGGTTTTGTGACCGCGAGTGGCTTCGCCAACAACGTGGCTGTCCCCCGTGAGGGCGTGCAGAACCAGCACGGCGTTGTCACGCGCCTCGTTGAGTGTGCCCCAGGTTTCGTAGGCCACGCGAACGTGTGGCAGCGACTGCCCCGATTCAAACTCAAAAGCGCCGAGGTTCGCAAAGAGCCGGTCGCCGGGCGGATCGCCTTCACGCCACGCACCGGTCGCGGGCGGTTTGCCGGCGACCGAGCGAATCTGTTCGTCGGTGACAAAACTCGACGGGAGCGCGTCACCGTTACTTTGCGAATCCATTTGCTCAATCCTGCCGGATATTCTGCAGGGTGGTCGGACGTGGGTAATTGTGTTGCCCCGTAATAAAGTGAGGGGCGCGCACATTTTGTTCGCCCATCCGGGTGAGCGTTCCGCCGAGAAGGGCCCCACGCGATGTTTTCTGGTTACCGAACTCGGTTCCCTTCAGGAACCTCGCTCGGTGATGCCCTCAACGGTCACCGCAACTCACTCGGGCTGTTGCGGTTGTTCTTTGCACTGGCGGTCATTTTCTCGCACGCCTTTTTCCTCGGCGGGTATGGTGGCGATCCCTCACTGGGTTGGACGCTCGGGCAAACTACGATCGGCGGCATCGCCGTAGACGGATTCTTTGCCATCAGCGGTTATCTCATTGCCAAGAGTGGCGCCACGTCAGACGTCGTTCAGTTTCTTTGGCGCCGCGCCCTGCGAATTTTTCCCGCCTTCTGGACACTCCTGCTCGTTTCGGCAGCAGTTATCGGCCCCATCTTCTGGGTATTGAGCGGAAACGCTTTCAGGTCCTATGTTTCGTTTGGTGACGGTGGCCCGTGGACATACATCACCCGCAACTGGCGTCTCACGCCAGGCCAGTACGGGATTTGGGACATCTTTGCTTCAACGACGCCATATGGGTTGCAGGTCAACGGCAGTGTGTTCAACGGATCCATCTGGACTCTCGAGTACGAGTGGTTCTGCTACATGATCATCGCGGCCCTGTGCTTCATGGCGGCCTTGACGCGCGCCAAGATATTGGTTCCCGTGCTGACCGGTGTGTTCTTTTTGTTGGTGTTCACGAACACGGTGAGCCCCGGCGTTATTGGAAACGTTGTTCCGTTCCTTGGCGACAGCTACCGCCTTACCTTCCCGCTTGTCTTCCTGCTGGGGTCAACACTCGCCATGTACTCGAAGAACGTCCCCTTCAGTGGGTGGATGGCTCTCGGCTCGCTCGCCATATTCCTGGCCTCGCTTCGCTGGGGCGGATACAAGCTCATCGGCGTTGCAGCTCTTGTGTACCTCGTGCTGTGGTTGGCCGCGGCTCTTCCCCGGCGCTTTCAGTGGATTGGCCAGAAAAACGACTACTCCTACGGCATCTACATTTACGGCTGGCCGGTGCAGCAGATGCTCGCATTCTTTGGGTTGGAAAAGTGGGGCTACGTTCCCTACGTGGCCATCACCATCTTGGGAACCGCTGCACTGGCGTGGTTGAGTTGGCACGGCATAGAGAAGTGGGCCATGTCCATCAAAGACTGGGGACCCGGCCGTGGCGTGCGGCACTGGGTTGACCGCATTCGACATCGAATCTCGCGCCGCCGCACAGCGTCTTCCTCTGAGTCGAGCCGGTAGCATTATCTCCATGGCCACCCCCTCTCTCGGAACCGTTCTTGTGACCGGTGGAGCGGGGTTCATCGGGTGCGCTCTGTCTCAGGCGCTTGCCGAATCCGCTGACCGCTGGGTGGTCATGGATTACATGCACCCTCAGGTGCACGCGACATCGGGCAAGCCCGACGCCCTTCACGCGTCGGCCGAGTTGATTGTGGGCGACGTCACCTCGGCGGCTGACTGGGACCGGGTGCTTGCCAGCGTGCGGCCGGATACGGTCTTTCACCTCGCGGCCGAAACGGGAACCGCGCAGTCGTTGCACGAGGCGAGCCGACACTCACGGGTCAACGTTGTGGGCACCACTGAGATGACCGATGCTTTTGGGCGGGCGGAACTGATTCCCGGCAACTTCTACCTGAGCAGTTCGAGGGCCGTTTACGGTGAGGGAACCTGGCAGGGTGCTGACGGCACCACCTTCAATCCCGGCCAGCGCACACACGCACAGCTCGACGCGGGTGAGTGGAACTTTGCCGGCGCCACCGCTCTCGCGAGCACTGCGGTCGATACCCTGCCGATGCCCACCAGTGTGTATGGAGCCACCAAACTCGCTCAAGAGCACATTCTTCGCGCATGGGTGAACGCGCACGATACCCACCTCACGATTCTTCGCCTGCAGAATGTTTACGGTCCCGGGCAATCACTCATCAACTCGTACACGGGCATTGTTTCGCTCTTCTCGCAGTGGGCCAGGGAGGGCAAGCAGATCCCGGTCTACGAAGACGGCGACATCGTGCGGGACTTCGTGTTCATCGATGACGTTGTCTCCGCCTTCGTGGCGGCTACGCGTCGGTCGCCCGAAAAAGATGAGGCTCCCTTCGACGTGGGATCGGGCGAGGCATCGACGATTCTGCAGGCTGCCCAATTTATTGCTCAGTACTATTCCGCTCCCGCCCCGTCGGTGAACGGCGCCTATCGCGACGGCGATGTGCGACACGCGTCGTGCTCAATCAGCCGAACCGTGACTTCGCTCGGCTGGAAACCTGAGTGGACAGTGGAGCGTGGCCTGGCGGCTCTTCAGGTCTGGATCAACGCGCAAATCGACGCCGGCAAACCCGCGGTTGGATAGCCCGGCCGTGGCAGAATCCGCCGAGGTCAATCGCCAGTCACAGCGGGGCCTGGGATTCATTCTCGTCGCAACGGTTGCCTCGGGAGTTGCGGGCTATCTCGTCATGTGGCTGGTCTACCGCGTCTCCGGATCGG
>DBCH01000095.1:0-686 GCA_002292955.1 Microbacteriaceae bacterium UBA963
CAAAGCGTGTCAGGGGCGCCCCGTGACAGATGCGGATTTGGCAACACTGGCCCAGAAGGTAGAAGAAGCCATCAGAGCCACCGGTGCGTCGCAGATTGAAGCAAACGAGATCGGCCTTTCCGTTCTTCCGCCCCTCAAGGATCTCGATGAGGTTGCCTATCTGAGGTTTGCGAGCGTGTACCAGGCGTTCGACTCGCTGAACGATTTTGAGGCCGCTGTCGCTGTTCTCCGGGCCGATCGTGAGCGGGCTGCACAATCCGTGACCGAAGAGCCGAATTCGGGCGCCTGATGACGCAACACGCGACTCACAGGATTCCGGGCTTCTACGGTTTTCTGTTTCGTTCGGTTTTCTCCCGCATTGACCCCGAGCGCGCCCATCACCTCGCGATGCCGATTATCCGCCTCGCGGGCTGGCCTCCCGTGGGGGCGATTCTCGCGCGCACGCTGCGCCCGCGCCAGGAACTCTCCACTCGCGTTCTCAATATTTCGTTCCCCACGCCCTTTGGCCTCGCCGCCGGATTCGACAAGAACGCAACGATGACGCGGGGACTGGCAAACCTCGGATTTGGACACATCGAGGTGGGCACGGTCACGGCGCTGGCTCAGGCCGGTAACGCTCGTCCCCGATTGTTTCGACTCATTGCCGATCGCGGCCTCATCAACCGCATGGGTTTCAATAACGACGG
>DBCH01000095.1:809-4748 GCA_002292955.1 Microbacteriaceae bacterium UBA963
GCCGTCGACGACTACGTGACATCGACGAGGATCCTGGCGCCCCTCGCCGATTATCTGGTCGTGAACGTTTCGTCCCCCAACACTCCTGGCTTGCGGGGACTACAAGAAATCGATCTTCTCGAGCCTCTCGTGCGTGCCGTATTTCGTGAGTGCTCCGGTGTTCCCCTGTTCGTTAAGATCGCTCCGGATGTCACCAATGATCAGGCACTGCGTATCGCTGAGATGTGTCAGCGCATCGGGGTTGCGGGAATTGTGGCAACAAACACGACCGTGTCGCGTGCAGGGCTCGTGACGGACCCCGCACGCGTCGAGGCAATGGGGGACGGGGGAGTATCGGGCCCGCCCGTAGCTCACCGCTCACTCGAAATTTTGCGCCTCTTGCGCGCCCGCCTGCCACGACCCTTTGCCCTCATCTCGGTGGGTGGCGTGGAAACGGCAGTTCACGTTCGCGAACGGCTTGATGCCGGCGCCGATCTTGTGCAGGGCTACACCGGATTTGTCTATGCGGGACCGGGCTGGGCGCGCCGGATCACGCGTGGTCTTAACGACTCCGTTTAGCTCGGGTATTGACGGCGCCGAACCGCGGGTCTGGGCATGCGCATGGCCCGAAGTTGAATGGACCGCATTGAGCCGTACCACGACACGCCGCGATCGGACGATCCAAACTTTGCCCGGAGGCTTTTCCGAAGCATGAACGTCATGATGGAGCAGTCGACAATGATGATGATGAGGAAACTCCACATCACAATGACGCCGATCTCCATGAGGGGTGGCACGAACGACGTCATGATAACCAACACCATAAAGGGGATCGTCAGCTCGCCCACGTTGTAGCGCGCGTCAACATAGTCGCGAACGTAGCGCTTCTGCGGGCCGCGGTCGCGCGTGGGCAGGTAGCGCTCATCACCGGCGGCCATGCCAACTCGCGCGCGCTCACGCTCTTCAACCATGCGCGCACGATTCTGACGACGAGCCTGGGAGCGGTCTTCTGGAACGAGAGGACGCTTGTTCGCCGCTTCGCGCTCTTTTCGCGTCGGCGTGGCGTGGCCCTTGCCGACAACGGACTGTGCGGGCGTTGCCTCGGAACTCGGTTCGACGGTATTTTTCGACACTTGCTTCCTCACGTGTATGTGCAATAACCATAAGATTAGCGGCATGCCCTTAGGAGCCGCCCACAGTAGCCACGATAATCCTGATGCCGTCGTGGCAGCGCTTGAGGACGAGTTGGTGAACGCTCTCACCGAGTTGGTGGCGATTCCCTCTGTTTCTTGGCCCTCGCACGATGCCGCGCACGTGCGGGCCAGCGCCAAATACACGGCCGGCCTCCTCGAAGACACGGGATTGTTCGATGCGGTCCAGATCGTCTCTGCTCCCGTGGGAGAGACGAGCATCCACGGGCAACCCGCGGTCATTGCGCGGCGCGAACCCCGAGGTGGCGGGCCCACAGTGATGTTATACGCGCACCACGACGTTCAGCCGGCAGGCGATGAAGAGGCCTGGAAGACCGATCCGTTTGTGGTCACCCGGGTGGGGGAGCGGGCATATGGGCGAGGAGTAGCTGACGACAAGGCCGGGGTGATGTCCCACGTGGGTGCACTGCGCGCGCTGAAGGCGCTGAGGCCGGATCCGGACCTCGGCATCGTCGTCTTCATTGAGGGTGAAGAGGAGTACGGATCTCCGTCGTTCACCAACTTGCTCGAGGCGCATCGCGCCACACTGGCGAGCGATGTGATCATCGTTGCCGATTCCATGAACTGGAGCACGGAGATCCCAGCTCTCACCACGAGTCTTCGGGGCACAGCAACTCTGGCGGTCACGGTGTCGACGCTCGACCATCCCGTCCATTCGGGCATGTTCGGCGGCGCGGTTCCCGACGCCATGATGGCCATGACGCGTCTTGTGGCATCGCTACATGACGATGACGGAGGGGTAGCCGTTCGAGGACTTCGTGAGACCCACCGCCGCAACAGTCCCGACTATGACGAGACACGCCTTCGCGATGAGTCTGGCGTGTTGGCCGGTGTCGACGCGATCGGCCACGGTGACATCCTCGAGCGCATGTGGACCCGGCCGGCCATTACGGTCACGGGAATCGACATGCCCTCGGTCGACGAGGCGAGCAACACACTCTCTGCGTCAGTGCGTGCCTGCGTGAGCATTCGGGTATCGCCGGGTCAGTCGGCCGCGCAAGCTGCCGAGGTTGTCACTTCGCATCTTCTGACACACGCCCCGTGGGGCGCGCGTGTGAGCGTAGACCTCATTGCGACGGGTGATGGCTATTCCGCGTCGACCGATTCGATTGCGGCACAGCTGATGACCCAGGCCATGCGCGAGTCGTGGCAGACGGAGCCCGTTGAAATGGGGATCGGTGGGTCCATACCTTTCATTTCAGAGTTCCTCACGGTGTTTCCCGATGCTGAAATTCTCATCACCGGTATCGAGGATCCCGATACGCGTGCGCACAGCCCGAATGAATCACTCCACGTGCCCGGCTTCCTCCGCGCCACGGGATCGGAGACAAGGTTTCTTGTGGCGCTAAACGATGGATTGGGCTGGTAAAATAGGACTATGACCGAAACCAATTCTCCCGCACACGGCGTCATTGTGACCGACGCTGCTGCCGACAAACTGCGCCGTATTCTCGAGTCGGACTTCGCTGACGAAGCCATTCGTTTCCGCCTCGCCGTCGAATCAGGTGGATGCTCGGGACTGCGGTATCGCGACCTCATGCCCGATGAAAAGCTTCACGACAACGATCTTGTGGTCGATTATGGCGGGGTCGAGGTTGTTATCGATAAGAAGAGCGCACCCTATCTCGACGGCGCCATTATTGACTTTGAAGACTCCATGATGAACCAGCGGTTCGTTATCGAGAACCCTAACGCTGGTGGCACGTGCGCGTGCGGGGACTCCTTTCACTAGTCCTTCCACTTAGCGGGTACAGAACGAAAAAACTGCCTGATTCTTGCGCCCACGGGTCACCCGAACGCATCATTGCGGGTAGGCTAAAACCACGTTAGAGAGCCACGCCGTGGTTCTCCTATCACGGGTCGAAAGGTCACTGGTGCGCCCCAATCGTCGCCTCCGCTGGGCCGCAATTCCGATTGCTGCCGCCACTGCGATTTTTCTCGCGGGGTGTACCACTGCTGAACTGAACGGCTATTTGCCCGGTTTCGTCGAGGGAGGGCCTCCGGCCACGAACCACACCGAACGCATCTCGGCACTGTGGGTCACCGGTTGGATTGTCCTCTTTGCTGTGGGCATCATCGCCTGGGGTCTGCTGATGTGGGCGGTCGCCGTTTATCGTCGTCGTCGCGGTCAGACGGGCATGCCCGTTCAGCTTCGCTACAACATGCCCATCGAGGTCTTCTTCACCGTTGTTCCACTTCTTCTGGTCCTCGGATTCTTCTTCTTTACTGCTCGCGACGAAGCAATCATCGAGGCGCGCTTCGATGAGCCAGATCAGGTCATTCAGGTCTACGGCAAGCAGTGGGCGTGGGACTTCAATTACGTCAACCAAAACGTGTACACGGCCGGTATTCAGGTCCAGCCAGACACGTCTCCGGGTGCCGAACAGGGTGCCGTAGATCAAGCATCCATTCCCACGCTTTACTTGCCCGTGGGGAAGAAAATCGAGATTCAGCTCAACGCCCGCGACGTGATCCACTCCTTCTGGGTGATCGACTTCTTGTACAAGAAGGACCTCATTCCGGGAAGGACCAACTTCATGTCGGTCATTCCCGAGCGCGAGGGAACGTACATGGGTAAGTGCGCCGAACTTTGCGGAGAGTTCCACTCCATGATGCTTTTCAAGGTGGAGGTCGTGTCACAGGCGGAGTATGACGCGTACACCCAGGGGCTTGCTGACAAGGGATTTGTTGGCCAACTGGATGGAACCTTCGACCGTAACCAGAACCTTCCGGGCGTCGCCGCGCCCGG
>DBCH01000102.1:0-1508 GCA_002292955.1 Microbacteriaceae bacterium UBA963
TGGCTGATTCTCGCGGGGCTCACGTTTGGTCTGAGTGCGGGAGTTAAGTGGTCGGGACTCTATTTCCTCGCCGCGTTCTGCATCTACGTCGTGGTGATGGATGCCCTCGATCGCCGGCGTGCCGGGGTCGAACTGTGGGCTTCCTCATCTCTTCTGCGTACCGCGCCAGTGACCTTTCTCCAAACCGTACCCTTGGCGTTTGCCGCCTATCTCAGTACGTGGCTTGGTTGGATCCTCAACAGCGGCAGCTACGGACGAGCGTGGATGGACGAGCACCCGGACGAAAAGTGGACGGGTCTGTTTTCCTGGGTTCCCACGTGGTTCCAGTCTCTCGCGCGCTTTCACGGTGAGATCTACAACTTCCACGTGGGCATGTCCACCCCGCATCCCTACCAGGCAAACCCGCTGACGTGGCTCTTCATGATTCGACCCACGAGCATGTACTACGAGGGCTCCGTGGCTGGCGAGAACGGTTGCGGCTGGGAGACGTGCTCGGCGGCCATCTCGGGACTACCCAATCCGCTGATCTGGTGGGCGGGCACTGCCGCCGTTTTCTACCTCATCTACTTCGTGATTCGATTCCGCAAGTGGCAGCCCGCGTTCATCCTGATGGGCATGCTCGCGGGATACGTGCCGTGGCTGCTGTACCTCAACCGCACAGTTTTCCAGTTCTACGGCATCGTGTACGAACCGTTCATGATTCTCAGCCTGGGCTACGTGATGTGGCTGATACTGGGCAAGCGCAGCGCACCCGACTACCGACGCATTACCGGAATTCGCGTCATCGCTGTTTTCGGAATTGCGGCCATTCTGCTCAGTATTTTCTTTTATCCCCTCTGGACCGGCATGCAGATTCCGCTCACCTACTGGCAAATGCACATGTGGTTGCCCAGTTGGGTCTAGTCGTCGGTCTCCGGAGCTGGCCGGCCCCTGGCCCCGGCCCTGCCCGGCGCTCACTGTTACCGCACATGACGGCCCACATTCTCCGCCCTCAGTTGCGCCCTTAGAATTGTCGGCATGGCAGATCGCGAATACGGCTTCAAAACTCGCTCGATTCACGCGGGCAATATTCCCGACGGCGTGCACGGCGCCCGAGCCCTGCCCATCTACCAATCGACGTCCTTTGTTTTTGATGACACCGACGACGCCGCGGCCCGATTTGCCCTTCAGAAGTACGGCAACATCTACTCGCGTCTCGGAAACCCCACGGTGGCCTCGTTCGAAGAGCGTGTGGCCAGCCTCGAGGGTGGTATTGGTGCTGTCGCCACGGCCAGCGGCATGTCGGCGCAGTACATCACCTTCGCGTCAATCCTGGGCCACGGTGACCACATCGTTTCCGCCGCGAGCCTCTACGGCGGCACCGTCACACAGCTCGACGTGACGCTTCGTCGTTTCGGCGTGGAGACAACCTTCGTCAACTCGTCCGACCCCAAAGATTTCGACGCGGCCATCACCGACAAAACGAAGGCCGTCTTTGCCGAGACGGTGTCGAACCCGTCCGGTGACAT
>DBCH01000102.1:1623-5565 GCA_002292955.1 Microbacteriaceae bacterium UBA963
CCCATCGAGTGGGGTGCCGACGTGGTGACACACTCGGCCACCAAGTTCCTCGGCGGCCACGGCACCACGCTCGGCGGCGTTGTGGTGGAATCCGGCAGGTTCCACTGGCACTCCGAGAAGTTTCCACTCTTCGATGAGCCCGTGCCCAGCTACGGCGGTCTCAGCTGGGCGGGAAACTTCGGCGAGTACGCGTTCCTCACCCGGCTGCGCGCCGAACAGCTGCGCGACATGGGCCCCACCCTCGCGCCGCACTCGGCCTTCCTTCTGGCTCAGGGCGTCGAAACACTGCCGTATCGGATGCAGGCACACGTCGACAACGCCCGCGCCGTTGCCGAATGGCTGGCAGCCGACAAGCGCGTCACCGCTGTCAATTGGGCGGGGCTCCCAAATCACCCGCACTTCGACCGCGCGAAAAAGTACATGCCACTTGGCCCGGGTTCGGTCTTCAGCTTTGAGGTGGCAGGCGGACGTGAGGTGGCTCAGCGCATGATCGAGTCGGTCAACCTTGCCAGTCACGTCGTGAACATCGGTGACGCTAAGACGCTTATCGTGCACCCCGCGTCCACCACACACGCGCAGCTCACCACCGAACAGCTCATTGCCGCCGGTGTACTTCCCGGTGTCATTCGACTGAGCGTGGGCATCGAAGACGCCGACGACATCATCTACGACCTCGACCAGGCGCTCACCGAGGCACTGAAAGGTTAATCATGGCTACCGATACCGTCACCACGCAGTTGCAGAACGGCTTGAGCTGCGAGCTCCCCGCCAACTCGCCGCTGGCGAAGCTGCTGAAATCGCAACGCACGTGGGTGGGCCCGGATGCCCGGGAACGCCTGCGCATCCTGCAGAACGCGAAATCGATTGCCATCGTGGGCATGTCAGACAAGTCGGCTCGGTCCAGCTACTTCGTGGGCACGTATCTGCTGCAGTCGTCGAACTACCGGGTCTACTTTGTGAACCCCATGATCACCGAGGTGCTGGGGCAGAAGGTGTATCCCGACCTCGCTTCGCTGCCCGAAGTGCCCGACATCGTCGATGTGTTTCGCAAGGGAAGCGACATTCCTTCCGTTGCCGCCGAGGTGCTGGCTGTCGGGTCACCGTGCATCTGGGTTCAGCTGGGTATCTGGAACGAGCAGGCCGCCATCGACGCTGAAGCACAAGGCCTCACGGTCGTGATGGACCGTTGCCTCAAAGTGGAGCACGCCCGCTTCAACGGCGGCCTTCACCTTCTCGGTTTTGACACCGGAGTGATTACGAGTCGCAAGACCGTTCGCTAGCTGCTCTTGGTCGCCTCCGGCGTGAGCCCGAGAAACACGTCGGTGGGAACGTCGGCCGCCTTGCGACGCAGGAGCAGATACATCACCACTCCAAATACGCCGATCAGTGCGGCAATGACTAGTGACGTCACACCAAACGCGTGCATGTAGACGTCCTGCACCTGTGCCGACGTGACGGCTGCGAGCGCTTCGTTGGTGGGGACTTTCGTTGGCTCTGCCATATAGGTCGTAATGGCATCCCAGTTTTTTTCACCCGACACAGCACCCTTGGTGAGATCGCTGACCCCCGCCAGCGTGATTGACGAGACGGCCACGGTGCTTCCGGAAAGCCCGAGCGAGTAGCCGAACTGTCCCACGGCCAACTTGCTCGAGGTGACGGGGCCATAGTACTTTGCGGGCGACAGCGTGATGAAGAGATTTCCCTGAGTGGTGGCGTTCATCATCCAGCCACAACCCGCTAAGACCATGCCCGGCACAAAGAGGAAGTAGCTGGCGCTTGCCGGGAGGAAGAAGTACGAGACGAAAGCGACCACCATGAGGGCATAACCGATGAGTGCAATGGTGCGCGCCTTCTGACCGCGGCCAAGTGCGATTCCCGCAAAGACCGATCCCAAAACACCGGCGGCAGCCTGCGGGAGCATCGCCACACCAATTTCACTCGGTTGGAGGTGTGTCACGTACTGCCACACGTTCGGCAGCATCTGGCTGGCCGACGCGCTGGCCACGTTCCAGAAAATGCCCATCACGACAGCACCGAGAAACGCGGGGTGAGCGAGAAGCCTAATGGGGAACGCCGGGTTGCCAGCTCGCTTCTCGCGCAACCAGAAGAAAAACAAGCCGAGTATGGCGATGATGAGCGGTACCCAGAACGTGGGGCTGTCGAGGCCGTGCGTGGCCATGCTCACGCCGTACAGGACGCCGACCAGACCCACGGCGAGCAGCACCATGCCCAAGATATCGGCGCGCCCGGTACTGGGGACGCGGTCGACCTTGGGCAAAATCATGGGGACGAGAAAGAAGCACACCACGGCCACAATGGGGAGCATGAGATAAGCCACACGCCAGTTGGCGCTGATGACGACGCCGCCAGCCACGAGGGCAACAACGGGAACCACGCCGTTCAATACATTGAAAGTGGCCATGGCAGGGCCCAGTGACTTGACGGCGGATACGTTGCGCAGCATGCCATAAGACGCACCAAAAACAATTCCCAATGCCATGCCCGTAATGATTCGACCGAGCAGGTAGACGGTCTCATCGGGACTGAGCGCCGTGATGATTTGACCAGCCGACCCCACGAGCAGCGCCACCATCAGCAGTCCTCGTCGGCCCAGCCGGTCGGCCAAAAGCCCGCCGGGAATTGCTGTGGCGGCAAGTGCCAGTGTGGAGATGCCTGCGGCGAGCGACTGAACGCTCGCGCTGAAGTTGAGCTCAGCAGACGCTCTCACGAGTGCCATGGACGACAACAACGGGTCGGCCACCTGGATGGCCGCCACAATGCCCAGCAGAACAACTGCTGAATGGTTGAAGCCCTGCGCGGGCGGGCCCTGCGTGGCCGTCTGACTCTTTGGCGAACGTGCCATTGTCAACTTGCCCTTCTCATTGGTCGATTTTTACTGTGCATGACGCCACGGAGGGCCACGCCAGAAAACCGAAGAAAAATACAGTCGCACGTCAGAACGTAGCCTACGAACGCCTTGCTCGCACAGCGCGCACGGCAAACTGCACCGCGGTGTAGGCCATCACGGCGGCGAAAAGGATGTTGGCCAGCGCGCTCGGCAGGATGGCAGACGTGACAACACCCGCGTATGACACCAGCGCGGCCACCACCCCAATGAATGCGCCGGCCTTGAGGTCGACCATGCCAAAACGCATGTTCGTGAGCGTGCCCACGAGTGCCGCGGGGATCTGCATAAAGAGCGACGAGCCCTTCGCATCAAAAGTCGTGAGGCCAAAGAAGCCAATGAGAATGGGGACCACCATGATTCCCCCGCCCACACCGAGCAGGCCGGCCATCACCCCGGCCACGAAGCCCACGGCAATCAGCCCCACTACCCACCACGGAGACACAATCCAGGTGTCGGTTGTGCTCTCCGACGACCACAGCAGCCGAACGGCGAGCACGGTCAGCAGAACCACGTAGATCCAGATGATGACGCGCTGCGGAATAACCTGCAGCAACCTCGCGCCGATGAACGATCCCACCACTGAGCCCGCCGAGAGGGCGATGGCTGCGGCCCACACCACACCGTCGTTGAGGGCGTAGCCAATCACTCCGGCGATGGCCGTGAGAAAGATGGCGGCCAACGACGTAGCGGCAGCACGCTTGACCGGAAAACCCAGCAGGAACGTGAGCAGCGGAACCATGATGAATCCGCCGCCAATGCCAAACAGCCCTGAGAAGTATCCCGCCACAATTCCGACGAGAATATAACTCAGGTACTGCTTGGCCGCGGGAGACACCTTCATGACGACGGTGAGCCTACCGCTAAGGCGTTACTAGGCGCTGACGGTGGCCGATGCGTTCGACTCGTAGCTCGTGTTGGTGGACTCGAAGAAGTTCACCAGCTGCAGCGTGTCGTTTGCGGTAGCCATCCACTTGGCCGGGTTCGACACCTTGTACTCGGCTTCAAAGCCAAGCTCTTCAAGACGGCGGTCGGCC
>DBCH01000029.1 GCA_002292955.1 Microbacteriaceae bacterium UBA963
TAAATTGTCTTCGGCACCCATTGACACTTCGATTCACGCCAGTGTTTCCAAAAAACAGGAGCCCCGTGTCCACGTCATCCACATCAAAAAAAGCCGGTTCATTCTCCACGTGGCTGGCCAAGTCCATCGAAATCATCGTCGTGTCCTGCCTCGGCTTGGTGTCGGTGGCAACGGCCTACACGTCGTTCCAGGCAGCCCTCTACGACTCGCAGATGGCGAGCGCCTACGCGGTGGGGCAGTCGTACAAGACCGAAGCCGAGTCCATGTACCTCGAAGCCAACCAGCAGTACGTTCAGGATTCCCAGACTCTGCTGCGGCTCTTCGAACTTAACATTGAGATTCAGTCTGGGGATGCCAACACGGCAGCCCTCGCCCAAGCCAAGGCAGATGCCATTTACACGGCGTCGGTGAGCGACACGTTCGCCGAGGCCATTGCTGCCGCGGATGAGGCCAACGCGGCAAATCCTGACGCGCCGTACATCTCGGCGCAAGACGACGAAGCTTACCTCGCCGAACTTTTTGATCCCTACCAGGAGCAGAACGCCGCTGCCGTCGAGAAGATAACCGAAGGTGACCGCTACAACGGGCTGAGCGATCAACTGACGCTCTACACGGTGCTGATGGCCCTGTCACTGTTCCTTCTGGGTATCGCCGCGGTGATGAAGAAGTTCGGCACGCAGTTCTTGATCATCGGAATCGCTATGGTGATTTTCACGTTCTCGGCTGTGCTCACCGCCACGGTGCCGTTCGTCGCACTCGGCTAGTCCACGAGCGTCGAGGCGCTACCGGGTCCGACGAAAAAGGCGCGTGTAGCGCCAGCTTCGGCTCGCCCGCATGGCGTCTCGCTCAGCCACCGCAAGGTCTCGCTCAGCCACCGCAGCGTCGTGCTCTCTCGTCAGCGCGCCCAAACGGGAAATCTGCTGACGCACAATCGACTGGAGTTCATCGGGATCCATCGATGACGGGTTTTCACGAATCCGGACTTTGTCCACTTGGGCGATCTTTTTCCAGGCCGCTCGCGCATCCTTCTCAGATACGCGTGATGCGACGAAAGGACCGACTTGCGCCCACAGGTAATCAAAGTCCTCGACAATTCGAGGAAAGTTGAGAATAACCGACGGGAGGCCGCGTCGACTTGCCACCTCTAGCAGCTGCCACAAACCCTTCTGAAGTACGCTCTCAACGCCCGAGACGCTGGTGTCGTAGATTGCACCGCCCGGTACCACCCCCCAGGATTCCCACGCCCATTTATCGAGGTCGCCACTCGTCATGCGAGCAAAACGCTCCTGAACTGACCTACTCACAGCTGCGTGACGCAGATCGCGAATGGGCACGAGCATGACAGAATACTGCGCCATTTGATCGTCGGTAAGACCATCGATGTAGTTAAAGGCCCACGGGTCCTTATCAACGTCAAACGGGGAATCGCCGCCGATTCGAGACTCGAGTCCAGCTTGGGCCGTTTCGTGCCAATTTGCATCTCCGCTCGGAACCGAAAAGCCCCACGCATCAAAGAGTCGCACTAAGAAAGAAGTGCCCGAGCGACCGGGACCGGCGATGGCGATCTTCTTCATTGTCCTCCTGACGGCAAGATCTGTTATCGAGGCGACCGGGTCTGACCCGGTCCACCTACCTCCCAGAGTACTCAAGTACGCTTCTGAACATGACAGAGCGCCAGCCCTATACCGTGGTCGAAAAATGCATCGGGTATGAGATCCGCGATTATCCCGAGTCGCGACTCGCCCAGGTCGATTTGCGTGCGAGCTTCTCCTCGGCGGGCAATATGGCGTTTGGTCCGTTGATTCGCTACATCAGCGGTGGCAACGCATCGTCACAGAGGATTGCCATGACGGCACCCGTCTTGCAAGAAGCATTCCCCCAAGACACGTACCGCGTGAGTTTTGTGATGCCGGCGGAGATGACCGAAGAGTCGATGCCACGGCCCATTGACACTCGGGTCACCATGGTTACGGTGCCGGCTCGCAGAGTTGCCGCACTGGGTTTTCGCGGTGGCTGGAGTGAGAGTCGCTTTCGCCAGCAGGCCAGCGCACTGCGGTCTGCTCTCGCACGCGACAACCGGACGTGGAGTGGTGAGCCCACTTACGCGCGCTTTGATCCGCCATGGAAACCGGGCTTTCTGAAGTACAGCGAAGTGCTGGTCGATCTCACACCTCAAGACGCCTAACGCCGTTCCGCGCTGATTAGCCCTTTTGCGATGGCGGCAAGAACATTTTGCCCGCGACGCGAGTCACGGTCTTCACCGGCAATCGAGCCGACATCCACGCCATGAACGCGTTGCGACCGCCCACAACAACCGAGGGCTTTGAGCGACGTGCATCAATCTGGCGCATTGTCGCTGTGACCACGTCGACCGTGGGTGCAAGGCCCGCCGACGGCTTACTCCCCGCGACATCGAAGAATTCAGAGACGGTCGGGCCAGGGCTCACCGCAAAGACGCGAACGTTGGGTGATTCGATCTCGCCCCACACGGCGACGGTGAAAGACCGCACGAACGCCTTTGTTGCGGCATAGACCGCCAACCCGGGTACCGGCTGGAACGAAGCGGTACTGGCAATGTTGACCACGACACCAAAGTCGCGGGCAATCATGCCGGGCAAGAAGGCGGCCGTGAGGTCGACCAGGGCTGTGACGTTGAGCGAAATCTGATCGCGAACGCGATAGCGATCTTCATCAACCAATCGAGCGTTTGTGCCAAACCCCGCGTTATTGATCAGCACGTCAACCTGAGTCCGAGTGGAGCGAAGCTTGGCTTCGAGCTCGGCGGCCGAGTTGGGCGTACTCAGATCCTGCGCGACGACGGAAACGGTGACCTGCGACTCCGCGCGAATCTGAGCCGCCACAGCATCAAGTCGATCTTTGCGGCGCGCAACCAAAACCACATTCGATCCCCGTCGTGCAAATTCCTTGGCATACTCAACGCCGATGCCCGAGCTAGCGCCCGTAATCAGTGCTGTCTTACCCGTGAGGTCGAGTGCCATGGTGTTCCCTTCAGCGTCAGTCCAAACTGCCGACTG
>DBCH01000099.1 GCA_002292955.1 Microbacteriaceae bacterium UBA963
CGAGCCGAAGAACCGTTTTCGTAAGGCCAAGGGAGCGGGATACAAGCGTTCCGAGGTCGATGCCTTTAGCGAGCGCGTGCTGGACTACCTGGCCACCGGCGTGGGGCTGACCCTCCCCGACGTGCGACGCGTCACTTTTGCTGCCGCCCGAGGCGGTTACGACGAAGCGCAGGTGGACTATGCGCTTGACGTGCTGATTGACATCATGCTGGCCAAGGGCCACTAGAGGTTTTTCACAATTAAAGGTATATCGGGGTAAACTAATTCCCCGATGGGTAAACACGTCGCAGTAGATCACGGTTCGCGCCTCGATGCGCGCACCGTTCGTCGTCGTGTTCGCGCCCAGCGGGCGGTCTTTCGGCGCGGCACCACGAAAACCACGCCGCCGCTGCTGATGGGCACGATGATTCTCACGCTTGCGCTGATCATGGTGACTGTTGTCGATCCGTACTCGGGTGCCGTGGCATCACCCTCGTTCCGGTTCACCTACGATTCGTGGGTCGGACCCGTGCAGTCGCTGCGCGCCGGGTCCGGGGCCGTGGCGTCTGATCGCGACGACGTAGAAACGGTGGCTGGAATTCCCGGCCTCCTGGGTGTTCCCGCAGCGGGCGTTCCCGATCCCGCGTCGGCGCAGGCCATCGGATATCGCCTGGTGGCAGACCGCGGTTGGGGTGTGCAGGAATTCGATTGCTTGGTTTTGCTCTGGAACCGTGAGTCGAACTGGAATGTTTACGCCCTCAACCCCAGCAGTGGCGCCTACGGCATCCCCCAGTCGCTCCCGGCCGAGAAGATGGCCACCGCAGGAGCCGATTGGCAGACCAACCCCGTCACGCAAATCACCTGGGGCCTGAACTACATCCAAGCCCGCTACGACACTCCCTGTGCTGCATGGGCGCACTCCGAAGAGGTCAACTGGTACTAGCTCGCCACATCCTTCCTCGTCCGGGCTTTAGGCTTGATGCATGGCCCGTCGCAATCGCCCCTCGCGTCCCGAGGACGACTACGAAGAGATTGACGCCGGACGTATCCTGGGTGGTTTTCGGCGCACCGAGGTGAAGCGTGGCCAGTCGTGGACCGTGCAACCCATCAGTGAAGCGCGTGCTGTGAAGGACTACACCTGTCCCGGGTGTCACAACGTGATCACCGAGGGAGTGGCCCATCTGGCGGTGTGGCGCAACGACGGCATCATGGGTGAAAGCGTCGACGTGGAAGCGCGCCGCCACTGGCACACGCACTGTTGGAGGATCGGGTGACCGAAGAGATTCGCGGGTCGACCGTCTTGCCCGCTCTCCGCGAAGACATTACGCTGCACACGTCGGACGGGCTCACTCTCGTGGGGGAGTTGGCGTTACCCGCAGAGCGACCGCCCGTGGCAACCATGGTGTGTCTGCATCCGCTGCCCACGGCCGGGGGATTCATGGATTCCCACATCCTGCGCAAAGCGGCGTGGCGTTTGCCCGCGCTCGCGGACATTGCCGTGCTCAGGTTCAACACGCGGGGAACCCGTTCGCCGCGCGGCCAGAGTGAGGGCCAGTTCGACGGCGGTGTTGCCGAGCGGGCCGACGTGGCGGCAGCCATGGATTTTGTGGCCGCTCGAAACCTCCCTCACCCGTGGCTGGTGGGGTGGTCCTTCGGCACCGAGCTCGCCCTCAAGTATGGCCGGGAACACCCCGTTGACGGCGCGATCCTGCTCGCTCCGCCGTTGCATCGGGCCACCGATGCCGAAGTGGCTGCGTGGGCCGGCGATGAACGTCGTCTCGTGGCCGTGATTCCCGAGCTCGACGACTTTCTGCGCCCGGCCGAGGCGCGCGAGCGATTTGCCTCTGTGCCTACCCTCGAATTCGTTGCGGTGGAGCAGGGCAAGCACCTGTGGGTGGGGGAAAACCAGACGCGTCGTGTGCTCACAGAAATTGTTGAGCGACTCAACCCGTCGTCACTGCCCCTTCCCGAAACATGGGACGGCGCTTAGGCCACTCGCGTGCGCGTGAGGGCACGCGGAAGAGTCGTTAGAGCTTCTCCTGCCGGGGCAGTAAGACTTCCTTGACAATGATGATGATGGATGCCGCCACCGGAATGGCCACCAGGGCACCCAAGATACCGAGGAGCGAACCACCGGCAATGGCGGCAATCACCACGATTGACCCGGGTACGCTCACCGCTTTGTTCATGATGCGCGGGCTGATCACGTAGGCCTCCACCTGCATGTAGATCAGGTAGTAGATGATCGCGATCAGAGCAACCGTGCCGTCCGTGAGGACAAACTGCGAGAGCACGATGATGGCCGAACCCGAGATGGTGCCCACGAGGGGAATGAGCGAAAACACGAAGGCGATAAAGGCGAACACAATCGGGGCCCGCCCGCCGATAATTGTGAGCAACAGGAACGTCAGCACACCGTTGACGAGGCCGAGCGTGATCTGACCAATAACGTACCTTCCCACTCCGTCGGTGATTTGGCCACTCAATTGAATGAACTTGTCACGTTTCGTGGCGGGAATCATCTTGTAGGTGAACGACTTGATGGAGTTGAGAGCCGCCGTGAAGTACAGCGTGAGGATAATCACGATGATTGCGCCAAAGAATCCGTTCACTAGGCTCACGCCCACAGCCAAGGCACCGCCGGCAAGGCCAGAGATGTTGGCGGGATCCTTGAGCCACGCGGCCGCCTCAGTGAGGAGGGCGTTCACATCAACCCATCCGCCCAGCTGCGCGTTGAGAGCGTCGATCCAGACTTTGTCGGAAAGGTTGGTGATGATGTTGGGAAGTGTCTTGATGAACATCCCCACCTGTTCTGAGATCAGGGGGATGATGGTGAGGATCAGCGTGGCCACCGCGGCCAACACGACCACAACGACGACGAGGATGGCCGCCCAGCGGGGAAGTTTGCGTTTTTCGAGCCACGACACCAGGGGGTCGAGACCGAGAGAGAGAAACAGCGCGGCTCCCACATAGGTCAGAACCGTCGCGAGCGATGTTATCGACGTGATGAGAAGTAGGCCGAGACCCACACCGAGAGTGCCGACAAGGCCGACACGAAATGAATTCTGAATGCGCATGGTTGCCTCCCCGGCTACTCTTGCGCTCAGCCTAAGTCTGCGTGTTGGCTGCGTCCTTCTTTTGCTCGCGCGTGGCGATATTTTCTGCTTCCGCGTTCATCTTGACCACGAAGCTGTTACTTGCCTCGCGCTGCGCGATCAACTGGCTCGCGCGCTCTTCGGCGTCGGCGAGAATACTTGCGGCTCGAGTTTCCGCGCTGTCCACCACCCGAACGGCCTCGTCCCGGGCGTTTGCGACCAGCGACTCAACCTGCGCACTCGCGTCGGCAACGATGTCAATCGCCTCGCGCTCCGCGCGCTCCATGATCGCCAGCGACGTGAGTTCCGCTTCGCGAATGCTGGCCCGAAGCGTCTTCAACTTAGATTCGGCTTCATCCAAATACTTTTGCGTTGCCATAACGGCTTCGTTGTGCCTCAGGGTGTAGGCTTTTTCGGCTTCCTCGCGAGCCACTGCCGTCTCTGCTTCGAGCTTGAGGATACCAGCCAATTCGCGCCCCAGTTGTGCGACCCGCCCTGCGGTAATGTCGGTGGCGAATCGGAGTTTGAACTCTGCCACGCCCCGCGCGGCTTCGGCAATAATGAGCTCGGATTCGTTTCGCGCGCTGGCCTTGAGGCGTGCCGCCTCTGTTGCCGTTGCCCCGCGAACCTCACCACTGATGCGTTCGGCCTCCTCGACGAGACGATGCGCCCGACGGCGGGCATCGTCAACGATGCGTTCTGCGGAGCTCTTGGCCCCCGAGATGAGAACATGTGCTTCGGAGAGAGCCACAGATCGTTCGTTGGCAACACGGGCATTGAGGTCGGCCTCAACTCGCTCGCGGTCGCGGGCCGAGACGTGTTGCATGCGCTCACCCTCGGCGGTGGCGCGGTTCACAATCTCGGCAGCCTCTTTTTCTGCCTCGCGCAAGAGGCGGTGGAGACGGGTGTTGAGTGTCGCGGCGGTGGGCTTGGATGTGTGCTCGGCATCGTGGCGAAGTTCGGCGACCGCGTTTTCGAGATCGCGCATGCGTTCGGCCTGCTCATCAAAGAGCGCCTTAGACGTCATGAGTTCACGACGGAGCTTGGCAATAACCCGGTCAACGGTGGCTCGGTCGTATCCACGAACGGAGCGGGGTATCTCTTCGGTATCGTTCGGCACGTTAGTCCTTTGTTCGCGGCAAGCTTTGCCGGAATGTCATCTTATCGAGGCAACCTGAACGCACGGAGCGTCCTCCCAGCCGAGTCCGGTATCTTGGAAGGAATTCTTGTTGGTTTGAGACCGTAGACGATATCCGGATGTGCACGAGCATCATTCGTGGAAAGTGACGAAAAACAATATGGGTCGATTTATCGCCGCCTTCGTGGTGTTCGCAATCGCCCTCGTCTTTTTGGGAACGGGAATTGCGTTCAAGGTGTTTTCCGGCCCCCGGAGCATTACAGAAAGTGTGACGCTGGCCGGAACGGCACAGTACGCGGTGGTCGATTCTTCGGTACTGAGCGTTCGACCGGGCGTTCAGAACGTCATTCTCTCGGGCGGAACGACAAATGAGGTGGGTTACGGTCGCACCATTGACGTGCTGAGTTGGATTGGCGAATCTCCCTACCTCAACGTGACGCGAGGGTCGACGGGAACCATTTCGTCTCGGCTCGTCACTCCCGACGTAACCGAGGGTGCCACAGTCCCGACCATCGTGAATCCGGCCGGTTCCGACATGTGGCTGGAACACAGTTCCGGCGAGGCGGCAGCCACACTGTCCATGAATCTTCCCCCAGAGATGTCGGTCATCCTGTCGTCTGACGGCGTGGAGCCCGTTTCGCCCAGGGTCGCTTTTGTCTGGCCGCTGGCGCCACCCACGTTTCTCTGGATGCAGGACGACCAGTTGTTGTTTCTCGGGGGTGGCATCACCCTGGTAGGTGTCGCGATCTATCTCTGGGCCTTGTCGCACTATCGGGCAAAGCAGGGGCCGCGTCGTAAAACTCCCAAACCCCCCAAACCACGAAAAATCACACACTCGCCGCACCGTGGCATCAGTGCGGAGCGCACCCGTGGTCGCCGGGCCGGCCCCCGCCGCCGTGCCCTCATTGCTGTGCCACTCACCGCCGCCCTCACCCTGGGTCTGGCGTCGTGTGCGTCTCCGTTCCCCAACGCCGGTGCTCCGTCGACACCCACCCCCACGTCCACGAGCGCAAATCCCGGCGGTGTAGAACTGCCACCGGTGGCCGTCACGGAGGCACAAATGCGTGTCATCATGAGCAAGCTTTCGGAGGTGGCCACCTCCGCTGACACAAACCTCGATGCCAATGTGGCCAGTGCACGATTTGCCGGAGCCGCGCTTAATGCGCGCAGCGCAAACTATTCGATTCGACTGGGTGACCCCGCGTTGGCGGCCATGCCCGCTATCCCCGACACCGTGCCGTCGCTCTTTTTGCCCGAGTCGTCAAACAGCTGGCCCCGGAGTTTGTTCGCGGTGTTCCAACCGGCCGCCAAAAGTGCGAAAGGTGGCGAAGACGACAAGACCCCCACGATCGCGCTCATCCTGCAGCAGACCTCGCCGCGGGAGAACTACAAGGTGATTTACCAGACGAACCTGCAGGCGAATGAGACTGTTCCCGAGGTGGCTGCGGCTGACGTGGGAACCGTTGCTGTGCCGGCAGATTCCAAGCTGCTGCTCTTACCTCCGGATCGTGTTGCGGCCGCATACGCAGACGTTCTCGCCTTAGGCGAACAGAGTAGCTTTTACGGGATTTTTCAATCCAACGGCGATTTGCTGCGATCCGCTCTTCAGGCCGAGCGCGCCCAACAAAATGCAGAAAATGTTGTGATCTCGTACACCAACGTTGCCGGCACCGGACCGGTCGTCGCTCTGGCCACGACAACGGCGGGTGCCCTCGTGTCGGTGAGCGTGGATGAGATCGTGCGATTCGAACCGCAGGGCGGTCGCAATTTGAAACTCACGGGTGCGCTTAAAGCGCTGGCGGGCACCGAACTAGCGCCGAAGCCGATCAACGCGACGTACCAGTTTCAACTGCTATTTTTCGTTCCGGCAATCGGCTCGACAGAGAAAATTTCGCTCGTCGGCTACTCAGAAAACCTCACGAGGGTGGCGATGGAATGACCTCAATGAACGGCGCTTTTGGTCAGGGAGAATCGGGCGGTTCGTCGAATCCGGCAGCTGCCGATGCGGGCGCGGCCCTGCCAACGCGGGCGAGCGCGCTCATTGTTGACGCTACGGACATCACTTTTCCCGACTACATCGAGTTGTCGAAGACGGTGCCCGTCATCGTTGACCTGTGGGCCACGTGGTGTGAGCCCTGCAAACAACTGTCGCCGATTCTCGAGCGGGTGGTTGCTGAGTATGCCGGTCGAATGGTGTTGGTCAAGGTGGATGTCGATGCCAACCCGCAACTGTCTCAGGCGTTTCAGGCCCAGTCCATTCCCACGATTGTGGCGCTCATCGGTGGCAAGACCGCACCGCTTTTTCAGGGCGCACTGCCCGAAGCTCAGGTGCGCGAGGTCCTTGCTCAAGTTCTCGACGTTGCTGCCGAGAATGGCGTCACGGGAACGCTCGATGCGCTCTCAGGCCCCGAAGAGCCTAGTGAGCCTCCTCTTTCGCCCGAGCATCAGGATGCTTTTGATGCCATCGAGCGCGGCGACTTCGCAGCCGCCACGGCAGCCTACGAGAAGGCGCTCACGAACGACCCCAAGGACGCCCTCGCCGAGACCGGGCTGGCACAGGTGGGTTTGCTCGCGCGGTTGGCAGGAGCCGATGCCGACGCGAGTCGCGCTGCGGCGGCGGCCGACACTACTGACACGGCGGCAGCGCTCGTTGTGGCGGATCTCGATGTTGTGGGCGGCCACGTCGACGACGCGTTTGATCGACTCCTGACGCTTTTCCCTCTCGTTGACGACGATGCCAAAAACGAGATTCGTCTCAGACTGTTGGACCTGTTTGCCGTGGTGGGTTCCGCCGATCCTCGGGTGGTGAGCGCTCGCCTGCGACTCACGAACCTCCTCTTCTAGGCTGAGACTCCTCAACCTTCGTGCTCTGAACGGGAGAAGAACCGTGCCGACCTACCTTGACCACGCGGCGTCCACGCCCGTGCGCACGGTAGCGCGCGAGGCGTTCGTGGCTGCTCTCGATGAGGCCGGCAATCCCTCGTCGGTGCATCGCCATGGCCAGTCGGCCCGCGCCATTGTGGAGGATGCCCGGGAGCGCGTAGCGCAGCACTTCGACGCCGACCCCATCGAGGTCATCTTTACGTCGGGCGGCACCGAGTCGGTCAACCTCGGTATCACCGGCGTTTATCGGGCCCGTCACCGCGCGGACCACGCGCGCATTCGCATCATTGTTCCTGAGGCAGAGCATCACGCCACGTTCGATACTGTCACTGCACTTGAGCGCGAGGGGGCGGAGGCTGTCTGGATTCCCGTGGACGCCGACGGCACAATCAACGTGGATGCCTGGCAGCGTGCCCTTGCCGATTCGCCGGACACTATTGCGTGCGCAACGGCACTGGCGGCCAACAACGAGGTGGGCACTGTTCAGCCGTGGCGTGAGCTTGCTGTGCTCGCCCGCGACGCCGGTGTGCCGTTTCACCTCGACGCGATTGCCGCGCTGGGTCACCTCCCGCTGTCGTTGCGCCCGGCCTCCGCGGTGAGCCTCTCGGGCCACAAGATTGGCGCGGTTCCCGGTGTGGGAGTGCTGCTGGTCGACCGTGCGGCCTCGCTGGATGCGATCATCCACGGGGGAGGGCAACAGCGCGAACTCCGGTCGGGAACGCTTGATGCACCCGCCGCGGCCAGTTTTGCGGCCGCCCTCGACGAAATGGAGCGCGAGCGGGAGGGTGAGGTTGCCCGTATCCGCGCACTGACCGACGACACGTGGGCGCGCATCCTCGCTGCTGTGCCCGCTGCTGTGCCCCGCGGTTCCCGCGAGGCACGACTCGAGCACAACCTCAATCTCACGTTCCCGGGTTGCCAGAGTGACAGCCTGCTGTTTCTGCTCGATGAGCAGGGCGTCTCGGTTTCTACGGGCTCGGCATGTCAGGCCGGTGTGGCGCAACCCTCGCACGTGCTCATGGCCATGGGGCTCAGCGAGGCCGACGCGTCAAGTGCCCTGCGCATCACGCTCGGCCACACAACCACTCAGGCCGATGTCGATGCACTTGTCGCAGCCCTGCCGCGGGCCTACGAACTCGCACTGAGCGCGGGTCGAACGGCCAACTAGTTCGTTCGGGCGCGC
>DBCH01000052.1 GCA_002292955.1 Microbacteriaceae bacterium UBA963
CGCGTCGCCCACGATGGCGTGCGCCACAGTCTGAGCGTCATCAAGGCTGTCGCGCTGGGCGAGCACGCCGATTGTGAGATTCCGCCGCGTGGTGACCTGGCCGGAATCGGGCTCGAGCTGACCCGAGAGGATGTTGAGCAGCGTGGACTTGCCGTCACCGTTGCGTCCCACGAGGCCGATGCGATCGCCCTCGGCGACCCCCAGGGTCACCGAGTCAAAGACCACGCGCGTAGGGAACTCAATATGCACCGCTTCGGCGCCAAGCAGATGCGCCATCAGTCGGTGACGAGCCGGGCGCCGGCAACCGGTCCCGTGGCGCGCACGGCGTTGAGGCCGGCCGCGGAGAGTGACACGTGCAGTTCGATGGCCGACTCGGTGTCTTCGGCAAGGAAAGCCACCGTGGGGCCTGAGCCCGAGACGATGCCGGCAAGCGCACCCGAGCTTTCGCCCAGTTCGAGGGTCTCCACGAGGTCCGGCTCGAAGTGCAGTGCGGGCGCCTGCAGATCGTTGTGCAGGGAGTTTGCCAGCATGTGGGGGTCACCAGCGCGCAGGGCCTGCAAGACATCGTTGCTCACGGCTGGCGACGTCGGCGCCGGAGCAATGTCCCCCACG
This sequence comes from Microbacteriaceae bacterium UBA963, assembly GCA_002292955.1. GTDB lineage: Bacteria > Actinomycetota > Actinomycetes > Actinomycetales > Microbacteriaceae > UBA963. The sequence continues at coordinate 613 of DBCH01000052.1, forward strand.
TGACGCGCGCGGTGTGCATCGAGTTCGGCGTACACCGCTGGCGTGGAGAGACCAAAGTCGGCCACAACCAGCACCCATTGAAAGTGGCCCGTCGCCAAGGCGGGGCTCAGCTGATCACCGCGTCCTGTGCCGATGGCCGTTCCGCCCATGAGCGCGAAGGGCACGTCGGCGCCGAGCTGCTTGCCGAGAATGACGAGTTCATCGCGATGAAGGCCCAGCCCCCAGAGAGCATCGCACGCCACGAGGGTGGCGGCAGCGTCAGCGGAACCGCCGCCCATGCCGCCAGCCACGGGAACGTGCTTCTCGATTTCGAGGCGCACTCCCCCGGCAAACTTGGCCTTGCGTGCCAGCAAGCGCGCAGCCTTAATCGCGAGGTTGGACGCGTCGGTGGGCACATTGTCCACGTCGACCGAACCGCCCACAAACGAGACCGAAAAGTCATCGGCCGGGTAGGCCCGAACGTCTTCGTAGAGCGAGAGCGCCTGATACGCCGAAGCCACCTCGTGGTAACCGTCGTCCAGCACGGCACCCACCTTGAGAAAGACGTTGACCTTGCCGGGGGCTCGCGCGTGCGCGAACTCGCTCACCGGCCCCGTTGTCATGGCTCAAATCTAGCCGACCCTGACGGGCGCAAAAAAACTGACGGCGATCAGCCGGGAGTCTTGGGAAGGGAGACTCGGGCGAGACGCACGAAGTCGTCCACGGTGAGCCGCTCACCTCGGTCGGTGGGCGCGATGCCGGCGGCCACCAGCGCCTGCTCGGCCGCAACGGACGAACCAAAAGGCAGCGCGAGCGACTGCCGCAACATTTTTCGACGCTGGCCAAAAGCAGCGTCCACAAGTTCAAACGTGCGCTCGCGCAGCTCGAGGTCGCCGGGTTCTGCATGGCGCTCAAAGGCCACGAGCACGGAGTCAACGTTGGGCACCGGCCAGAAAACCTGCCGGCTCACCTTTCCGGCCACCCACCACTTGCCAAACCACGCAGCCTTCACGCTGGGCCCGCCGTAAATCTTGCTGCCCGGGCCGGCCGCCAATCGCTCCCCCACCTCCGACTGCACCATGACGAGACCCGTCTGCAGGCTCGCAAAGGTCTCGAGCAGATGGATGAGAATCGGCACCGACACGTTGTAGGGCAGGTTGGCCACGAGCCGCAGTGGTTCGTGCGGCAGCTCGGTCACCTGCATGGCGTCTTCGTTGATGACACAGAGTTTGGCTCCCGGCGCTCTCGCCCCCACGGTCGACGGCAGTTCCCGGGCCAGGCGGCGATCAATCTCCACCGCGTCAACGTGCGCGCCAGCCTCAACCAGTCCCAGCGTGAGCGACCCCAACCCCGGGCCCACCTCCAGCACGATGTCTCCCGACTCAACTCCCGCGGTCGCCACAATCTTGCGCACGGTGTTGGCATCAACCACGAAGTTCTGGCCGAGCTTCTTTGTGGGGATTACTTCGGCGCGAGCCGCGAGGTTGCGAACGTCCGCCGGGGTGAGCATGATCACCTCGTTCACGAAGTGGCACCGTGCCCGATGTCGTCGACCCACGAGCCGTAGACGACTACGGTGTTCTCGGCGATGCGCGCGCACAGATCCCCGAGGTCTGCCCCGAGGTGCTCGGTCATGGCGCGCACCGTGTACGGCACCATGTATGACGCGTTGGGTCGGCCACGAAAAGGCATGGGCGTGAGAAAGGGCGCGTCCGTCTCCACCAGGATGCGCTCGCGCGGAACCACCGAGAGTGCCTCGCGCAAGTGGTGATTGTTTTTGAAGGTGACGGTGCCGGCAAAAGAGAGGTACCAACCCTGGTCGGCGGCGACGCGCGCGAAGTCGGCATCACCCGAGAAGCAGTGCAGCACGGTCTTCTCCGGCGCACCCACGCGCCGCAGGGTGGCCAACACCTCGTCGTGCGCGTCTCGGTCGTGAATCTGCAGAGCGATGCCGTGTCGCTTGGCAATCTCAATGTGCGCCTCGAACGAGGCGTACTGGGCGGGTCGACCCTCCTCTTCTGTGCGAAAGAAATCAAGCCCCGTCTCACCCACGGCCCGCACGCGCGGCTGGGCGGCAAGTGCATCAATCGCGGCGAGCGCGTCATCGAGAGTTCCCGCCGAGGCGAGACGCGGTGCGTCGTTGGGGTGAATCGCTACCGCAGCTAGAATGCGCGGATTGACGGCCGCCAACTCGGCTCCCCACGCGGACGACGGCACATCCGTGCCCACCTGCACCACACCCACCACGCCCACGAGCGCGGCCTTCTCGAGTTGCTCGGCAACGCTCACCACGGTGTCGCCGTCGGCGATGTCGAAGTGCGTGTGGTTGTCATAAACAGAGAAAGGCAACGCCTCGGGGGCGGGTGGAAACTCCAGATCGCGTTTGGTGCCGGCACCGTCTTCGGCGCGGCGACGCTGCTCTTGCCCGGCGGTCACAAGCGTCTACTCAGCGGATTCGATGCGCGGGAAGAGCGGTTCGAGCGCGCCGACGCGTGTTCCGGCGGGCAGCTGACCCCACGTGCCGGCAGTGCGCACCGGCTGAGACGTCAGCGAGCCCAGAGCTGCTTCGGCACCGAGCGCCGTCCACAATTTCTGCGTGGCTTCCGGCATCACGGGTGACAAGAGCACGGCCAAAGCTCGCAGCCCTTCGGCGCACGTGTAGAGAACAGTGGCCAAGCGCCCCGCCTGTGCCGGGTCCTTTGCCAAGGCCCACGGCTCCTGCTCGGTGATGTATCCATTGAGCGCATCCACAATCGTCCACACACTTCCCACGGCCTCGTGCACGGCAATCCGCGAGATGGCATCGTCGGCCTGGCTCACTGCCGCGGCAACCACGTCGTGAATGGCGGCATCGGCCGGGGTCACGTCGGCCTCGGCGGGAACAGCAGA
>DBCH01000062.1:0-194 GCA_002292955.1 Microbacteriaceae bacterium UBA963
TTCGAGGTTCGCTCGGCCATGCGGTCGGCATCTTCGATAACCACGACGCGATAATCAGCCGTCGACGGCGAGTACTGCGAGGCGATAACAAACTCGCGCACCTCATCGATCGAGATAATCACGCGCTCGGTGGCCAGAAAAGAAAGATCGGGATGCGTGCGCGCCACCACGTTGCGGCAGTCGGCACACTCGCC
>DBCH01000062.1:340-12276 GCA_002292955.1 Microbacteriaceae bacterium UBA963
GTGCCGCGCGAGCCGCCGACTCGAACGTGGCGATGGCGTCGGGCTGACCAACGAGCTGCTGCCAGACGTTCACCTGCTCGATCTCCGTCTCGTTGCGCCCTGTCTGCTCACGGTATTGAGGCTATAGGAGGGCACCGACACGGTCGCGAATAACGTGGGCGATCTGGTCAATCTCTTGCGCGGCATCCACAACGAGGAAACGCTGAGGTTCGGCCGCCGCGAGCGCCAGGAATGCCGCGCGCACGCGCTCGTGAAAATCGTCGTGCTCGTTCTCCAGCCGATCAAACGTCTTGTGTTCTTGTGCCAGTCGCTCACGGGCGACGTCTCCGGGGAGGTCGAGCAAAACCGTGAGATTGGGAATGAGGTCTCCCGTGGCCCATAGCGAAATGCGCTTGATCTCTGCCGCGTCGAGCACGCGACCGGCGCCCTGGTAGGCCACCGAAGAATCGATGTAGCGATCTTGCACAACCACGTCGCCCCGCTCGAGTGCGGGGCGCACGAGCGTGACGATGTGCTGGGCGCGGTCAGCGGCGTAGAGAAGTGCCTCGGCTCGCGGGTCGACCTCACCGCGGTGATGCAGCACGATCTCGCGCAGTGCGGTGCCCACCTCGGTGCCACCCGGCTCACGCGTCGTCACCACGGTGCGACCCTGCTCAACAAGCCACTGCGTGAGCAGTCGCACCTGCGTGCTCTTGCCCGTGCCGTCTCCGCCCTCGAAGGTGATGAACAAACCCGACATTCGCTAGTCGCTATCCGTATCGGTGAAGGTGGGGCCCGTTGCCGGCGGCGTTGCCGTGCCCGACTTCGCCATTCCCGTCTTCTTGGCCGCGGGCTTCTTGGCGGCCGTCTTCTTCGCCGCAGTCTTCTTGGGAGCGGCCTTCTTGGCCGTGGCGCGTCCGCGTTTGGGCGCTGGGCCCTTGGCGCGCTTTTCGGCAAGAAGCTCAATGGCGCGGTCGTAGTTCACGTCTTCCACGCGCTCGGTGCGGGGAATAGTGGCGTTCGTTTCACCGTCTGTTACGTAGGCACCGAAGCGGCCGTCTTTGATCTTTACCGGCTTGCCGCTCACCGGGTCGGCGTCGAACTCAGCGAGCGCCGCCGACGCACTGCGGGCACCGTACTTGGGCTGCGCAAAACGTTCGAGAGCACCCTCGAGCGTGATGTCGAAGATCTCTTGTTCCGTGTTGAGCGAACGCGTGTCGGTGCCCTTCTTCAGGTATGCCCCGTAACGACCGTTCTGCGAGGTGATCACCGTTCCCGACTCGGGATCGACCCCCACTTCGCGCGGCAGGTTGAGTAACCGCAGCGCCGTTTCCAAATCGATGGCACTCGGATCCATGTTCTTGAACAGCGACGCGGTGCGCTCCTTGGGTGCCTCGACCTTGGCCTTCTTCTTGGGCTTGGTCTCGATCACTTCGCCCGTCTCGGTGTCGACGACAATCTCGGGTTCGGCCACCGGCAGGTCGGCCTCTGGAGTGCGCTCGGTGACATAGGGCCCAAAGCGGCCGTCCTTGGCGAGCACCTCTTTGCCGTTGTCGGGGTTGACCCCCAGAACGCGGTCGCCGGCCACGGGGGCATCGATGAGTTCGCGGATCTTCTCTTCCGTGAGCTCGTCGGGGGCCATGTCGTCGGGCACATACACCTTGCGCGGGGGTGCGTCGGGGCCGGCGTCTTCGTCGGCCACTTCCACGTACTGGTTCGTGGGCCAGATGCGCAACACGTACTCACCAATCGTGACCGAGTTCAGCGTGCGCTTGTCGAGATCGCCCAGGTCTTGTGTCTGTCGCTCAAGCCCCGGATGCGCGTCCTTGCCAAAGAAGAAGCCCTGCAACCACGCTGCTCCGTCCGCTTTGCCGTCGGCGATGTGGTCGAGGTCGTCTTCCATCTCGGCCGTGAAGTCGTAGCTCACGAGGTCGTTGAAGCTTGCCTCCATGAGTTTGTTGACGGTGAAGGCAATCCAGGTGGGCACCATGGCCTGACCGCGGGATCGAACATAGCCGCGCTCTTGAATGGTGCCGATGGTGGCCGCGTAGGTGGACGGTCGGCCGATGCCAATCTCTTCCATCTTCTTCACCAGCGAGGCCTCGGTGTAGCGGGCGGGCGGCTGCGTCTCGTGGCCCTTGGCCTCCACGTCGGCCAGAACGAGCGACTGGCCCTCGGTCATGGCCGGCAGTTTGGCGTCTTCGGCCGCGTCGTTTGCCGGGGCGTCTTCTTCAATCGTCTCTTCGTAGGCGTTGAGGAATCCGCGGAACGTAATCACGGTTCCGCTCGCGCTGAACTCGGCAACCTCGGCTCCGGCGGGAGACGCCTCAACCGTAACCGTGGCCGTCTGGCCCTTGGCGTCGGCCATCTGCGAGGCCACCGTACGCTTCCAAATGAGCTCGTAAAGTTTGAGGTCTTCGCCGCGCAGAACGGACGAGAGTTCTGCGGGCGTCTTGAACGAGTCACCCGCCGGGCGCACCGCCTCGTGAGCTTCTTGAGCGTTCTTGTTCTTGCCGGCATAGAGGCGTGGGGCATCCGCCACCTGATCGGCCCCGTACATGGCGGTGGCCTGTGCTCGAGCCGCCGCAATCGCCTGGGCAGACAGCGCCGGCGAATCTGTTCGCATATAGGTGATGTAGCCGTTCTCGTAGAGGCGCTGTGCGATCGACATGGTCTGCTTGGACGAGAAGCGCAGTTTGCGAATGGCCTCCTGCTGCAGGGTCGACGTGGTAAACGGTGCCGCGGGCCGCTTGGTATAGGGCTTGGTCTCCATCTTGGTCACCGTGATTGGCGTACCCGCGGTGGCGATAGCCCCCACGAGCGACTGCGCTTCGGCTTCCGTGAGAACGCGATCGGTCTTGCCGGCCTTGAGCGCGCCCACCGAATCGAAGCTTGAGCCCTCGGCGATTGTCTTGCCACCAACGCGCTTTAGTTTGCACTCAAACTGGGTGGCAATATCGGTCGAGGTGCCCACCGTGAGAAGCAGATCCCAGTAGCCGGCGGTGCGAAAAGCCATGCGCTCTTTTTCGCGATCAACCACAAGACGCGTGGCCACCGACTGCACCCGACCGGCAGAAAGCCCGCGGCCCACCATTCGCCACAGCACGGGCGACACGGCATAACCGTAAAGGCGGTCCAGGATGCGGCGCGTCTCCTGCGCCTCCACCAGGTCCATGTCGACCTCGCGGGTGTTCTCGCGAGCGGCCTCAATGGCCTCCTTGGTGATTTCGTGGAACACCATGCGCCGCACGGGCACCTTGGGCTTGAGCACCTCAAGCAGGTGCCAGGCAATGGCCTCACCCTCGCGGTCCTCATCAGTGGCGAGGTAGAGCTCATCGGCATCCTTGAGGGCGCGCTTGAGTTCGGCCACCGTCTTCTTGCTGTATTCGCTCACCGAATAGTGGGGCGTGAACTTGTTGTCGACGTCAACGCCAAAAGCCTTCATGTAGCCGGTCTTGACCGCGGCGGGAAGGTCGGCGGGCACCGTGAGATCACGAATGTGACCCACGGATGCGAGCACGCTATAGTCGCCGCCCAAGTACTTACCAATGGTCTTGGCCTTGGCGGGTGACTCAACGATGACGAGCTTGCGGGTGGTCGACAAGCGGTTCCTCCTAGAAGTGATGGGTAACAGAGAGTCACCATACCCTGCGATTTTGGTTATTCGCGCTCATTTAGTCCGGAGGTGGTCCGGCGTGAGCCCTCACCAGGCCCGTCCAGGTGCCTACCGTCACCCGAAGGGTGACGCGTGCATGCAAATCCGACACATCACACGACACCAACTCAAGTTGAGCATTCTCGGCGTGTCTTTGCGCGCGCGCACACGCGTAGCCGGGCAGTCGGCCCGACAGGGTGTCGGCGGCATCAATGGCCGCGTGATCGACCACGGACTGGGCCCGCGACGCGGTGACCACGATTCTCGCGGCCGACAAAACAAGCACCCCCGCGATCAGGCACACACTCACGATTGACATGAGCATGAGGCCCGAAGACCCACGATCGGTTGAACGAGGCTGTGTGCTCACTGGGCTTGTCACGGCGAGATGTCGCGAGGCGCGCACGCACGCACTACGGGAACCGCAAACCACGCGCGCACGCCGCCACCCGCGGGGGGCCGCACGGTGACACACGTCTCGCCGTCTGCACTCAGCATGTCCACCGTTGCCCCGGGCAGGTGTGCGAGAACGCGGTCGCGAACCTGCACCGGATCATCACCGCGAGCAAGCGCGCGCGCCGCCTGGTGTGCCGCCGTGGTGTGGGCGAGGGCGTCCCTTCCTAGGGCGATGCCTCCGACGACGAGCGCCAACACTGCGATGACCGCCGGCACCACGATGGCGAACTCGGCAGTGACCGAGCCGCCATCTGTGTTGCGCACCGAACCCACTAGCCGCCGATACCCAGCGCGCCCGTGATCACGTTGGTGAGCAGGCCCCGCACTCCGTCACCCTTGAGAATCATCACGAGCAACCCGGCGAATCCCACCGCGGCCATAGTGGCGATGGCGTACTCGGCCGTTGCCGCGCCCCGCTCGTTGCGCCACATGCCAATCAGCAATTTCATGTGTGTTCCTTTCTTTTGTATCCCTGAGGCGAATGTTCGAGCCCATGGTGCCCCAGCGCGTCATCACCGCGCATCCCGAGAGACGTCTCGGTGGAGCGCGTTTGTGCCTGCCGGCTGTGCGGGGCATGCGCGCGTCAGCCCACAACGAGCGTGTCGCTGACCACCGAACCCACGAGCGGAACGACGCCCCACAAAAGAAAGGCGGGCAGATAGCACGCGCCCACGGGTACGAGGATACGCTCGCCCAGTTCTCGTGCGGCACGACGTTGGTCGGCAAAGCTTTTTGCCCGTTGGTCGTCGGCCAGGTTGTGTAGTGCGGATGACACCGAAACCCCTGCATGAGACGCCACGGTCAGCAGGTGGCCGCCCTGTTGTCGCGCCTGCTCCGGCGTTGACAATCCCACACTTGTCACAGCCCGCTCCGCAACGCGCACCGCACGACCGAGCGGCAAACCCGAACTGACAGCCACCGCCACGAGTTCACACCACAGACCGGGCGCTGCGTGGTAATCCGTTGCCCGCGCAATGAGCTTGCACATCCACAGCCACCCCAGTGCCGACAGCACCGCGCCTCCCACCAGGCAGGCCAGCCCAAGTGCGCTCGAGAGAAGTGCCTCCATGACGTTGAAACCCAGGGCGCCTCCCAGCACAATCGATGCCACCGGCACCAACATCACGATGCGGCGGGTAAGCAACGGTGCGGCGAGCGCAGACAGAATCTCCTCGTGCGCCGCCGCCACATCGCGCACGAGACACTGCAGTCGGCTCACGGTGCTGCTGAGTGGTGCGCCCGTGGCCACCGCTACGGCAAACACCGCCCGCGCATTCGGGTCGGGCAGTGTGCTCGCATCACGGGAGACGAGCGAGAGAACGTGGTGCGCCGGCACCCCCGCGCGCAACAGCAGAATCACCCGGTCCAACGAGGCGAGCGTCTGCTGGGCGGCTCGGCCGTGCTCTCGGCCAGAGTGCTTCTTGTTCATGCCGGAACGACCGCCAACTCGCCGGCGCGAGTGGCCAGCGAGCCCATCTGGCTGATTGCCCGGCGGCCCGCAGTGCGATGCACGTGAACCACGAGGTCGATGGCCACGGTGGTCAGCGCGGTGAGCGCCGACGCCGCTAATCCGTGTGCCTCGGCTAACGCCCGCAGCCGGGCAGGAACCTCCGCAAGTGAATTCGCGTGCAGGGTGATGCCTCCGCCGGAATGACCCGTGTTGAGGGCGGTGAGGAAGTCGAGCAGTTCGGGGCCGCGGCACTCCCCCACCACCAAGCGATCGGGGCGCATGCGCAGGGCCTGCCTCACGAGCTCGCCCAGGCCGATGCCGCCCACCCCCTCACTGTTTGCTTGCCGCGCCTCGAGGCCGACCACGCAGGGATGGCGCACGTCCAGCTCGGCCACGTCTTCGATGGTGACAATTCGTTGATCGTGCGACACCTCGCCCAAAAGGGCGGCGAGCAGGGTGGTCTTTCCCGACCCGGTTGCCCCGGTAATCAGCACGTTCTCGCGATTCGCGATTGCCGAGCGCAGGCGCTGTTCGATTTCGGAAGTCATCATTCCGTGACCCGCGAGGTCGGCGAGCGTCCATCCGCGCGTGCGAGGAATGCGGATGGCAAGTGACGTGCCCGAGCGAGATACCGGCGCCAGCACCGCGTGCACCCGCACCCCGTAATCCAAACGCGTGTCGGCGATGGGGGTCAGCTGGTCGATGTGACGACCACCTCGCGCGAGCAGTTCTTCGGCCAACGCTCGGGCCGCACTCTCGGAAACCTGGAAGCCGGCCACCGCGTGAAGCCCCGAATCGTCGTCAACCCACACGCCGGTGGCAGGAGAAACAAGCACGTCGGTGACCGTGGGGTTGGTCATCAGTTCTTCGATTCGACGAAGCATGACCACACCCTGACGCATTCCCGGGTGACACGGGCCGATGCCCACGTGTTGGTGGAAAAAAGGAAGGCGGCACCGGATGGGGGGAAACGGTGCCGCCTTCACGACACCAGATTGGGGGGAATCAAATGTGTCGCGACGTCGGTCGTTACAACCGACTCAAGAAATCGTATATCGAGATGGGTGTCAAAACCCTCAATTTTGCAACACCTGTGGACAAAATCCTCCAGAGTGGAACAGAACATAATTCTGCGCAAATAGTCGCCTGGCATTCTTTCGCCACGTGCTCGCCAGGCATATCGAGCCGGTATTCTGAGGTTGACGGGCACACGGAGGTGCCGCCAGCACACGAGGTGAGACGTAACATGAACGAACACAGTGACAGCCCGATGCCCGAATCGCGGCGGTTTGCGCCCTCGGCGGAATTTGCCGCTCGCTCGGTAACCGACGCACAAATCTACGACGACGGGCAAGGCGGGCCAGACTTTTGGGCCGATCAGTCCCGCGATCTTCTGCACTGGCACACGCCGTTTACCCAAACCCTCGACTGGACGAACGCACCTTTTGCGAAGTGGTTTGCCGATGGCCAACTCAACGTGAGCTACAACTGCCTAGACCGTCACGTGGCCGAGGGTCGAGGAGACCGCGTGGCCCTGCACTGGGAGGGTGAGCCGGGCGACTCCCGGAGCATCACCTACGCAGAGCTGACCGCCGAAGTTAAGCGTGCCGCCAACGTGCTCACGAGCCTGGGCATTCAGGCGAGCGACCGCGTAGCCATCTACATGCCGCTCATCCCCGAGGCCATCGTGGCCATGCTGGCAGTGGCCCGGATCGGCGCGATCCACTCGGTGGTGTTCGGCGGGTTTAGCGCCGAGTCGCTGCGCAGCCGCGTGGATGATGCCGGCGCCAAGCTCGTAATAACGGCCGACGGCGGATACCGCAAAGGCAACGTATTCGCCCTCAAGCCCGTTGTTGACGAGGCCCTCGCGGCCGACGGTGGTCAGGCAACGGTCACCAACGTTCTCGTGGTTCGACGCGGAAACAACGACATTGAGTGGCACGAGGGTCGCGACCTGTGGTGGCACGACTCCGTCGACAGCGCACCCACCGAGCACGTTGCTCAGGCCTTCCCCGCCGAACAGCCTCTCTTCATTCTCTACACGAGTGGCACCACCGGTAAGCCCAAGGGGATTTTGCACACCTCTGGCGGCTATCTCACCCAGGCTGCGTTCACACACAAGCACGTCTTCGACCTGCACCCCGAGACCGACATCTACTGGTGCACCGCCGACGTGGGGTGGATCACGGGACACACCTACGTCGTGTACGGACCGCTGGCCAACGGGGCTACGCAAGTGATCTACGAAGGAACGCCCGACAGCCCGCACCCTGGTCGCTGGTGGGAAATCATTGAGAAGTACCGGGTGAGCATCCTCTATACGGCGCCCACCGCAATCCGCTCGTTCATGAAGCTCGGGGCCGAGATTCCGAACACCTTCGACCTCTCAAGCCTGCGCCTGCTCGGCTCCGTGGGTGAGCCCATCAACCCTGAGGCGTGGATCTGGTATCGCGATGTGATCGGCTCGGGCACCACCCCCATCGTGGACACCTGGTGGCAGACCGAAACCGGCGCCATCATGATTTCGGCCCTTCCCGGAATCACCACGCTTAAGCCGGGAAGCGCGCAGGTTCCTATTCCGGGAATCTCACTCGACGTTGTCGACGATGATGGCGTTAGCCTGCCCAATGAGACCGCGGGACTCCTCGTGGTCACCCAGCCGTGGCCGTCCATGCTCCGCGGAATCTGGGGCGACGACGACCGCTTCCGCGAGACGTACTGGGAGAAGTTCGGCGACAGGTACTTCGCCGGTGACGGCGCACGGCGCGACGTCGATGGTGACATCTGGCTATTGGGTCGCGTCGACGACGTGATGAACGTTTCCGGACACCGCCTGTCAACGGCCGAAATCGAATCGTCCCTGGTGGCCAACCCCATGGTGGCCGAGGCCGCCGTTGTGGGTGCCGCCGACGAAACCACGGGGCAGGCCGTGGTCGCCTTCGTGATCTTGCGCGCCAGCGAGGCGGGCAAGCTCGATCCCGCCGAGGCGAGCGCCGTGCTGCGCAAACACGTCGCCACGCAGATTGGCGCCATCGCGCGACCCGCCCGGGTGTACATCGTGGCCGAACTTCCCAAAACGCGCAGCGGCAAGATCATGCGACGACTTCTGCGCGATGTGGCCGAGGGTCGTGACATCGGCGACACCACAACCCTCACCGATCAGAACGTGCTCAACCTGATCAACACTCAGGTCAATTAGTTGTCACGGGCGAGACCGCGAGTGAGATGATTACTCGAACGCGACGATAACTTCAATCTCCACCGGGGAATCGAGCGGTAATACGGGCACGCCCACGGCAGATCGCGCGTGGGCGCCCGCCTCCCCAAAGATTTCGCCCAGCAGCTCCGAAGCGCCGTTGATGACGCCCGGCTGACCCGTGAACTCGGGCACTGACGCAACGAAACCCGTCACCTTTACTATCCGCGTGACGCGATCGAGGCTGCCGAGCACCCCTTTCACGGCAGCCAGCGCATTAAGGATGGCCAGGCGCGCGTAATCTTTAGCATCCGCCGCGGGGACGAGACCGTGACCATCTCCGACCTTGCCCGTGGCCGGAAGCGCGCCCGAGATGAACGGAAGTTGACCCGACGTGAAAACGAGATTGCCCGATATCACTGCCGGAACATATGCGGCAACGGGTGCCGCTACCTGAGGCAGCGTGATGCCGAGTTCGGCCAGGCGTGCTTCGACAGTCATGTGTGGACCCTTTCGGAAAGCTTTGTCATGTCAACCTAACGCGTGCGGCCCGGCAACACGTTACGCAAGTGGCCGCTTGAGATACGACACGAGCCCGCTCTCGGGACCCTGCACCACCTGCACGAGCTCCCAGCCGTCTTCACCCCACGCGTTCAACACAGCTTGCGGGTTGTGAATGGTGAGCGCAACGGTTGCGTATTCCCAAGAAATGGCATTCATTTGGTCTCCTTTTGGCTAGTTCCCAGCCTGTGGCGGGTAACCTAGAGTCTATGTTTGCCAAGGTACGTGAAAAGCGTCAACGCTCGGGAGCCGCCGGCGGAATTGCCGCCTTTGTGGGAATGAGCGCCGTAGCAGCGGTTCTCGTCGCGTCTTCTGTTACTCCAGCCATCGCCGTCGCCGGACTCACGGCCAACAGCACGCTCGGTATCTTCGACAACCTACCCGACTACCTCGAAATCGATGACCTCGCTCAGAAGTCAACGATTTATGCCACCGCCGCCGATGGCACACCCGTCGTCCTCGCCACTTTCTACGCGCAGAACCGCGAAGACGTGACACTGGCGAACGTCTCCCCCTTCCTCAAGAATGCCGCCATCGCCTCAGAGGACCCGAGGTTCTATGAGCACGGCGGTGTCGACCTGTTCGGAACGGTTCGCGCCATTCTCTCCAACGCCCTCACCGGCTCGTCACAGGGTGGTTCGTCGATTACGCAGCAGTATGTCAAGAACGTGCTGGTGCAGAAAGCCGAAGACATCGCAGACCCGGTGGAGCGGAAGGCCGCCTACAACGAGGCGACGCAGGTGTCAGTTGATCGCAAGCTCAAAGAGATGAAGCTCTCTGTCGGTGTCGAGCAAAAGTACACCAAGAATCAGATTCTGGAGGGGTACCTCAACATCACGCCCTTCGGCGGCCGCGTTTACGGCGTTCAGGCCGCCGCGCGCTACTACTTTGGAAAGTCAGCCAAGGATGTCACGCTGGCCGAGGCGGCAACGCTCATCGCCATCATCAACAACCCGAGCGCGTATCGGCCCGATATCAAAGAAAACCAACAAGACAACAAGGACCGCCGCGACTACATTTTGGCGCGCATGCTTGAAAACGGCAAGATAACCCAGAAGGAGCACGACGCCGCGGTCAAGTCCCCGTTGAAGCTCAACCTGACGGAAGCTTCCACAGGATGCCAGACCGCACCCGATGGAGCCGCCTACTTCTGCGACTACATCACTTGGGTGATTAAGAACGACAAGGCCTTCGGCGAGACAGAAGATGAGCGTTGGAACGCTTTCCAGCGCGGTGGCTGGAAGATTTACAGCTCCCTGAGTCTGCCCCTTCAGCAAACCGCGAGTCAGGCGATTTACGGCAATATTCCCACCGTTGTTGACTGGGGAAACATCGCCGGTGCAGCCGTCTCCGTGCAGGTCAACACCGGTCGAATCTTGGCTATGGCGCAGAGCAAGGATTACACCAACGACCCCGACCTCGCAGCCTCCGGCGGCAACTTCACCTCGATCAACTACAGCACCGACAAAGAGTTTGGTGGGTCATCCGGTTTCCAGGCAGCGTCAACCTACAAGGCGTTTACTCTCGCTCAGTGGCTCAAGAGTGGCCGCGGTATCGGCGAAATGGTCGACCCTCGGGTACGCCCCCTCCCCATGAACAAGTTCGCAGACAAGTGCATCGGCGTGGGTGGTGCCGACTGGAACCCCAAGAACGACTCGGGAACCTTCACGGGCCCGATATCGGTCACGGACGCCACATCAGCCTCCGTCAACTTGGCGTACATATCGATGGCCCTGAAGCTCGACCTCTGTGACATCAAGCAAACCGCCGAGGCGTTCGGTGTGCACCGCGCCGACGGCAACGTGCTGGGGCAATCACCGTCAGACATCCTCGGCACTCAGGAAGTTTCCCCCCTCACCATGGCTACCGCGTATGCCGGTATCGCTAACCAGGGCCGCGTCTGCACCCCCATCGCCATCGACAAGATTGTCGACCAGAATGGTGTCGAGATTCCGGTGCCAAAAACCACGTGCACTCAGGCGGTGACACCAGAGGTGGCCAATGCGATGGTGGTGGCGCTCAAGACCCCCATCGCGCGTGGCACGGCAACCGCTTCTAACCCGCGCGACGGCGTTCCCATTATCGGTAAGACCGGTTCTAACGACGACTACAACCAGACATGGATCATCGCCGCAACGACCAGCGTTTCTAGCGCGGTGTGGGTAGGCAACACTGTTGGCTTCACCAGCTTGACGGGCAGATCGTTGAGCACCGGCGCGGCAACAACAGCACGTCACCGGATTATGAACCCCATCCTGGCGGTAGCCAATGCCCTCTTCGGCGGCGCGGAGTGGCCAGGTCCGCCGGCCAACCTCTTGGGCGGTCGCACCGCGGTCATCCCCGATATTTCGGGACTCTCCCTCGAAGACGGCGTCAAGCTTCTCGAAAGCGTTGACCTCGCCGTCGACGGTTCCTGCGGCACTATTGATGGTCGCGAGACAAGCGGCAGGATTGAATCCACGGTTCCGGCGGCGGGAACAACGCTTCCCACGGGCACCGTTGTCAATATTTGCCTGAGTAACGGCCTGCTCGTTACTGGGCCGCCGAGCGTCATTGGTCAGACGGAGGCCGCTGGTAAGAGCTTCCTCCTGAGCAAGGGCTGGAAGGTCAGGATCGTCTACGCCGATGCGCCCACGTGC
>DBCH01000041.1 GCA_002292955.1 Microbacteriaceae bacterium UBA963
GCCCCACACGGCAGCACGACAACCCCCGAACCACCGCTGAGAAAGTGCTCTACGGCATTCTCTTGGTAGTGCCGGAGGTTCCACCCGTCGGTGACGAGGCTGATGTCTTTGTGGGCACCGGGCCGAAAGCCCGCATTGTCTTCGGCGGGCCAGCCTAGGTTGACCAGCTCCTGTTTGAGAGTGCCCCTGGCCCACGCGGCAATTTCGTAACTGCCGTCCGGTCGCTGATCGACCAGCAGGTCGCGCACTTTTGCGGCCTTGGTTACCTCAGTGAGAATGGCGGGATTATCCCCACGTAAGACCAGGGTGTCGTCGTCGCGCTCAATCGAGAGGCGACCGAATCGGTTCATGGTGTCGACAATGTCGGCACTAACGCTAGAGGGCACCGGGAACTTAGCGTTGCGCTCGAGCGTGCCCAACACCTCGTCGGCGGTGTGACCGGCAGCGCGCGCATTCCAGAGGCCGAGGCGAGTGATGCGATAGGTGTGAATGTGCTCCGGCGCCCGCTCGAGCTCGGCGAAAACCGCGAGCTCGTGTCGCACTGACGTGGCATCGGCATGAGCAACTTCGAGCAAAACAGTGCGATCGCTCTGAACGATTAAGGGTCCGTCGGGCATAAGTACTAAGGCTACAGTGCTGGGCTGACAGCGGTGATGAGAGCAAGCGGTAGCGTGCGTTCCACGGCCCCGCGAAGGTCGCGACCCCGCAGTCGGCCGTTGGCCAGTGCCGTCACCTCGAGTTCGAAGTCCCGCTCACCGTCGGGCATCTGGACCGTCACCGTCACGCGCTGTTTGTTGCGGATAGCCAAGTCGAGCTGACGCTTTAGCCAGGACGCATCCATGGGGATGTCTTCGTCGCGCTCGCGGAGACGTGTGACGAGTGCGTGAAGGGCCGCATCGGGAGCCTCCTCGGGCACCTCCTCAAGCCCGGGTGAGGTATCCGCGGATACTGCGGGATAACCGGCTTCAACCAAGACACTCATGACCGCCCGCGGTTCGAGGGCCGTAGCGAACGTTCGCACGTCCGTTGGCGCGAGCTGCAGGTGTCGCACGTTACTGTCTACTCCCAGCAAGGCGGCCAGCTGATCCGTAGCAGCCTCAACCATCGTGCGCCCGGCAATCCGCGAGACCCGCACGCTGCCGTGCTTGGCCGCCAAGTCGTTGATCAGATAGACCAGATTCTGTGGCAGTTCGGTGAGGGAGTGCTCCGACAGGAAGGCCAGAAGCGCCTCACCGTCATCGCCGGTTGCCAACGCACGCGAGATGCTCTCGGCACTGATCCGGAAGGTGCTGGCCATGCCGCGCGACTCGACGTGGGCCATGGCACGCAGCCGTGCCGACACCCGAGCGCTGAGGGGTCCGGGCGCGATGATGGACAGGTCGTGCTGAACAATGAACGTTTCCGTCTCAGCGGGGGCGTGGTCTAGGGCATAAGCGCGCACGTGCTCGTGGTCGGCGTCTCCGGCACCGTCGCCAAGCGCCGCCAGGGCAACAGGGCTCACGTTCGCGTCTCGCACGAGGCCGAGCACTCGTGCGGTGCTCACGGCTTCGATGAGCGCCGGCATGATCCACGCGTGACTCACGATGAGCTGGCGCTCGGCGGCCGCCTCGAGAGCCTCTACCGTCCAGACGGTCGCGCTCAAGATCTGTTGTCCGGCCGAAGGAATGCGCTCACGCCACGTAGCAACGAGCCAGAGCCAACGCTCAAGCGTGGTCATCTGCTCCCACTCAGCCATATGTTGGGTCACCACCCGGAGGGTCCCGAGACGGATACTCATCAGCGGGGTGTTCAGAGCCCACGTGACGAGTGACTGCAAGTCGGTATCAGAGCGCGGCATGACCGCCTCGAGGTGCGCTGCGGAGGCCTTGGCAAGGGTTCCTGTGCCGTTGACTCGTGCGGGCACGTGCGTGACGGCGGTGAGCAGGTCATCCAGCAGGCTGACTGCCACAAGACCCTCGTGCAGGGCGGCCACGGCGTCGTCGAGGTTTGCCAACGAGGGACCATCGTGCGGTTCGGCGGAGCTAAGCGCGGAAGCGACTCCGACCGCGGCGATCCAGTGGCTTGCCCGCTCAGAAACCTCGGGAAAAATGTGGTCGGGGTCGCCCAACAGAAGCACGTCGCACGTGGCGAGGAGTTCGGAGCTGGGATTCCCCGCAGCGACTTGCGCGAGCTCATCTTTGCTGAGACGTGCGAGTCCGTGATCGATACTGGGGATCGCGAGAAGTGCTTCGGCGAGGTCGAAGAGGTCACGCACGCCGATTGTTTTGGGCACGCGAATCGCGAGCGCGCTGACAAGAACCTGCTCGTCGTGACGAGCCAGACGGTTGACGAGAGGCAAGGCTGAACTCACGGGGTATCCCGCCGCTGGCTCTGTTGCCCCACGTACGCAGCCGCGTTCACTTGGTGCGCGGTGTTGACTTGCGGCGCCGAGACCAGTTAATCACGATGAGAACGACGAGAAGGATGAACGCCGTGGGCAAGCCGATGAGGGGGAGAGCCGCCACCGCGGGCCAGACGCCCACGGAAAAGTCCGTTGTTCCGTTGACCGAAGCAATCAGGGTAGCCGCGAAGCAGACGAGTGTGAGTCCGACAATTGCTGCCACCATGATGGCGAGAACCCTTTCAAGGCGGGAAGTTTCAGGTTCGGAAGGAGAGGCCATCTTCCAAGAATAGGGCGAGAGTATTTCGTCCCGGTAAACTGAGACCGTCGAGATACGGGAGGTGAACATGCCAACGGGCAAAGTTAAGTTTTACGATGACGATAAGGGCTTCGGCTTTATCGCGTCAGATGAGGGTGGCGAGGTATTCTTGCACGCGTCTGCGGTGCCCGAGGGCGCCCGCATTGCCAAGGGCACGCGTCTTGAGTTTGGACTGGCCGACGGTAAGCGCGGACCCCAGGCCCTCTCGGTGCGCGTGATTGAAGCACCCACGGTTTCTCGAACCAATCGCAAACCTGCCGACGACATGGCCATCATTGTTGAGGATCTTGTCAAGCTCATGGATGGCATTGGCTCAAAACTCAAGAACGGGCACTACCCCGATGCCGCGCACGGAAAAAAGGTGGCAGCCATGCTGCGCCGCGTGGCAGAAGAACTCGATGCCTAACTCCACAACACCGCCCGTCGCATCAGACGAGCAGCGTGCTCTGGCGCTCTCGGCGCTCGCCGATTTTGCCCCCATGGATGCTGTGGGTCCGCTTGTTGCCACACACACCGAACGCGACGGCATTACGGTGCTGCAGTTCACGTGCGGCCTGGCAGGGTACCCCGGCTGGCTCTGGACGGTGGCACTCGCCACCATCGACGGAGACGCTCCCACGGTGGTCGAAGCAGAGCTTCTGCCCGACGAAGGGGCGCTCGTGGCACCCGAGTGGATTCCGTGGTCGGTGCGTCTCACCGAGTACCTCGAGGCTCAACGCAAAGCCGTTGAAGAGGGAACGCTGAGTGAGGCCGAAGTACTTGAGGTCGTCGATGATGACGATCTCCTCTCCGCGGACGATGACCTCGTGCCCATCGATGATGACGACGATGATGACGACGATGACGACGACGACGACGATGA
>DBCH01000093.1:0-22707 GCA_002292955.1 Microbacteriaceae bacterium UBA963
TCCCTCCTTCGCTTTCGTCAACGGTCTCGCCCTCGGTGGCGGCCTCGAGGTGGCACTCAACGCCACGTATCGCACCGTTGACTCGTCTGTTGGTGCACTCGGACTCCCCGAGGTGTTCCTGGGTCTCATCCCCGGCTGGGGTGGTGCCACGCTGCTGCCTCACATTGTGGGTATTCGCAACGCCCTGCGACTCATTCTCGAGAATCCCCTACGAAACAATCGCCTCATCGACGCCCCCACGGCTCACCGGCTCGGCGTCGCAGACGTCATGTTCTCGCCCATTCGCTTTCTCGAAGACTCAATCGCCTGGGCAGACGGAGTGCTCACCGGGCGCATCACGGTTCGGCGCAAGACCGCGCCCGGATTCATCGAGCGAACCTTCGTGTGGCCCCAGGCAATCCGCATCGCGCGAAAGTCGGTCGCGAGCAAGATCGGACGCGTGGCGAAATCGCCCTTCGCCGCTCTCGATCTGCTTGAGTACACCCGGACGGCATCACGTGGCGAGAGTTTTGCCCGCGAAGACGAGATCCTGTCAGACCTGATTTCTGGAGACCAGTTTCAGGCCTCGATGTACGCCTTCAATCTGGTTCAAAAGCACGCCAAGAAGCCCAGTGGCGCTCCCGACCCCAAACTGGCTCAGCCTGTCACGAAGGTCGGCGTGATTGGAGCCGGTCTGATGGCTCGGCAGTTTGCCCTGCTCTTTGTTCGGCGACTGAAGGTGCCCGTCGTGTTGACGGACATTGATCAAACGCGACTCGATGAGGCCGTGGCCTACATTCACCGTGAGATTTCTGGGCTCCAGGCTAAGGGGCGCCTCTCGAGTGACGATGCGTCGCGACTCCAAGCGTTGGTGACCGGAACGACCGACAAGAATGCCTTTGCCGACGCCGACTGGGTGATTGAGGCAATTTTTGAGGAACTGAGCATCAAGCAAGAGGTCTTTGCCTCGTTCGAGAAAATCATCTCGCCCAGCGCTGTTTTTGCCAGCAACACCTCGTCACTTTCTGTTCAGCACATCGGCGCCAAGCTGAAGCACCCGGGGCGTCTCGTGGGCTTTCATTTCTTCAATCCCGTCGCCGTGATGCCTCTCGTGGAAGTTGTTCGCGCCAGCACCACGACGGACGAGACGTTGGCGACCGCCATGAAGGTAGCGGTGGGATTGCGCAAGACCGCGGTAATCACCACAGACACCACCGGCTTTGTTGTGAATCGATTGCTCGCAAAGGTCTTGGGCGAGGCAATGCACGCGGTCGACACAGGCACGCACCCGTCGGTGGTTGATGCTGCGTGCGCGCCCTTCGGCCTCCCCATGCCGCCTTTCGTTCTGCTTGACCTGGTGGGCCTCAGGGTGGGCGCGCATGTGCTCGACACGCATCACGCCGCGTTCCCGGATCGATTCTTCGATAGCCCGAATCTGCACAAGCTCGCCGACTACGGTCAGATCATCACTCGCGACAAGCGCGGTAATGTCACCGGCTTCGACAAGGGTGCTCTCAAGATTATCCGCGGCGGAACCACGCCGGTTACTGCCGAGGTCTTCAAACAGCGACTCGAAGACGGACTCGCCGACGAGATCCACCGGATGCTCGATGAGGGAGTTGTGGCGAGCGCCGCCGACATCGATCTGTGCATGATCATGGGCGCCGGCTGGCCTTTCCAGATGGGCGGCATCACGCCCTACCTCGACCGCTGCGGAGCCAGCGAACGAGTGTTTGGCGACACGTTCAACCACCCGCGCATTGCCGGGGTCGCGAAAGCCTAAGCGCTACTTCTTGCGCTTGGTGTTGCCCTCCGCCGGGAGGCCAACCGGTACGTCGTCATCTGGCAGTGGACGCGCGACGGGGATCTTGCTGCCGACAACCTGGGCGACGACGTCACGCGTAATTGCTTGAGCGGTGAGACCTGCGTCCGCGAGAATTTGTGCGCGATCTCCGTGATCGATGAACTCGTCGGGAAGCCCAAGTTCGTCCACCGCCGTATCCACCCCGGCGCCTCGCAGGTCTTGTCGAATTCGTGTACCGATGCCCCCAACACGCACACCGTCTTCGAGGGTGATGACGAGACGGTGGTCGGCAGCCAGCGAAATAACCGACGCTGGCACGGGCACGACCCAGCGTGGATCAATGACCGTCGCGCCGATGCCCTGCTGAGCCAAGCGTTCGGCGACATCCAGACCGATTCGGGCCATATCGCCGATGGCGACGATCAGGACGTCCTTGTGCGCGGCCTCGCGCAGCACATCAACGCCATCGGCGGTTCGACGCTGCGCCACGATCTCGGCACCCACGGATCCCTTGGGATAGCGAATCACGGTAGGGCCATCATCAACGGCCAATGCTTCGGCGAGTTCTTCACGCAAACGCTGTGCGTCGCGCGGAGCGGCCAACCTGATGCCGGGCACAATCTGGAGCAGCGCCAGGTCCCACATGCCGTGGTGACTGGGGCCGTCCGGCCCCGTCACGCCAGCTCGGTCGAGCACAAAGGTAACACCAGCCCGATGGAGTCCGACGTCCATCAGCACCTGGTCAAAGGCGCGGTTCATGAACGTGGCATAAATCGCCACGACCGGGTGGAGACCTCCGAATGCCATGCCGGCCGCGGCCGTGACGGCGTGCTGCTCGGCAATGCCCACATCGAGCACCCGTTCGGGAAAACGCTCCTGCATGGCGCCGAGCCCGGTGGGTCGGAGCATGGCAGCCGTAATCGCCACAATGCGTTCGTCACGGGCCGCGTGAGCCGTGATCTCCTCGCTGAAGACGTCGGTCCATGATGGGCTCGACGACGAGGTGGGTTCCCCCGTTTCTGGATCGATGCGACCCACAGCGTGAAACTGATCCGCAACGTCGTCGCGAGCCGGCTGGTAGCCGCGGCCCTTCTCCGTGATGACATGCACAATGACCGGCGCCCCGTAGTTCTTTGCTTGGCGTAAGGCATTTTCTAGCGATCTCAAGTTGTGACCGTCAACGGGCCCAACGTACTTGATGTCGAGGTTGGCATAGAGCGAATGGTTTTTCACGAAGTTGCTCAAGAAGCCGCGCAATCCACCGCGCACGCCTCGATAGATGGCCCGAGCCGTGGGACCGAGCTTGTCGAACGCCTTGCGCGAGGTCAGGTGTAGGTTGCGATACGAACGTCGAGTTCGAATGCGGTCAAGGGACCGCGCCATTCCCCCGATGGTCGGGGCATAGGATCGTCCGTTGTCGTTGACCACAATGACAAGATTGCGCGTGTTGTCGTGCGTGATGTTGTTGAGGGCTTCCCAGGTCATGCCGCCCGTCAGAGCACCGTCACCGACAACAGCAACGACGTGCCTGTTGGCCTGACCTGTCATCTCAAAAGCGCGCGAGATGCCGTCGGCCCACGATAACGACGACGACGCGTGCGAACTCTCCACAATGTCGTGCGGAGATTCGCGGCGTTGCGGATAGCCCGCTAGTCCGCCACGTTCCCGCAGGGCCTCGAAGTCTTGGCGACCGGTCAGCAGTTTGTGCACATACGACTGGTGCCCTGTGTCAAAAACGATCGGGTCCGTCGGCGAATCAAAAACGCGATGCAGAGCCATCGTCAGCTCGACAACTCCCAAATTGGGCCCCAGGTGACCTCCGCTCCGAGCCACCTCGGCAATCAGGAACGTGCGAATCTCGGCAGCGAGTTCGCTCAGTTGCACGGCGGAGAGTGCGTCGAGATCGCGGGGACCACGAATTGACGACAGCAAGCTCATACAGAGAATTCTAGGGAACCCGCGAGGACTATGCCACGAGGGAACGAAGCACGTACTGCAGGATTCCGCCGTTGCGGTAGTAATCGGCCTCTCCGGGCGTATCGATTCTTACCACTGCGTCGAATTCGATGACGGACTTGCCCGCCGGTGACAGATCGCTCGGGGTGGCCACCACGCGCACGGTCTTGGGTGACGGTCCCGAATTGAGCGCGTCAATTCCCGAGATGGACACAATCTCAGTACCGTCGAGACCGAGCGAGTCCCACGTTTGTCCGGCAGGGAACTGCAGCGGGAGCACACCCATGCCAATCAGATTGGAACGGTGAATGCGTTCGAAGCTCTCGGCAATAACCGCGCCAACACCCAACAGGCTCGTGCCCTTAGCCGCCCAGTCGCGCGACGAGCCCGAACCGTACTCCTTGCCCGCAAAGATCACGAGCGGAATGCCAGCGGCTTGGTAGCGCTCACTGGCGTCGTAGATGAAGGCCTGCGGACCGTCGGCCTGCGTGAAGTCGCGCGTGTAGCCTCCCTCAATGCCGTCCAGCAGCTGATTCTTGAGTCGAATGTTCGCGAACGTACCGCGAATCATGACCTCGTGGTTGCCACGACGCGAGCCGTAGGAGTTGTAATCGGCGCGACCCACTCCGTGAGCGTCGAGATATTGGGCAGCCGGTGTTCCCGCCTTGATAGAGCCAGCCGGAGAAATGTGGTCGGTGGTAACCGAGTCACCCAGGGTTGCCAAAACTCGGGCACCCGTAATGTCCGCCACGGCATCCGGCTGCATGGTCATTCCGTCGAAGTATGGCGGCTTGCGCACATAGGTGGACTTCGCGTCCCACTCAAACGTGGCGCCCGTCGGCGTGGGCAGTGACCGCCAGCGGTCATCCCCGTCGAACACGCCCGCATACTCGTGGGTAAACATGGCGGTATCGATGTTGGCGTCGATCACCTGTTGAACCTCGTCCGGGTCGGGCCAGATCTCGGCGAGATAGACGTCCTTGCCGTCACTCCCCTGTCCCAGTGGCTGGCTTTCGAAGTCGAAATCCATGGACCCCGCGAGGGCGTAGGCAATGACCAACGGAGGGCTCGCCAGATAGTTCATCTTGACGTCGGGGTTGATGCGTCCTTCAAAGTTGCGGTTACCCGAGAGAACCGCGGTAACTGCGAGGTCGTTGGCGTTGATGGCGGTCGAAATCTCTTCATCGAGTGGACCGGAGTTTCCAATGCACGTCGTGCATCCGTAGCCCACGGTGTAGAACCCGAGGTCTTCGAGATATGTGTTGAGACCGGCCTTCTCGTAGTAGTCGGTCACGACCTTCGAACCCGGAGCAAGTGTGGTCTTCACCCAGGGCTTTGACTTCAGACCCTTTTTCGATGCGTTGCGTGCCAGTAGACCGGCAGCGAGCATCACGGAGGGGTTAGACGTGTTCGTGCACGACGTAATGGCCGCAATGGACACGGCGCCGTTGTCGAGCGTGAACGTCTCGCCATCCTTAGTGACCGTGGCCGCCTTGCCGGGAGCGAAGTTGACGAGGTCCTTGGCGAACTGCTTCTTTGCCGAGCTCAACTCAATGCGATCCTGCGGGCGCTTCGGGCCGGAGATGGACGGCACGACCGTGGCCAGGTCCAGTTCGAGGTACTCACTAAACGAGGGCTCTACACTCGGGTCGTGCCAGAGCTTCTGAACCTTGGCGTATGCCTCTACCAGTTCCACTTGCTCGACACTGCGACCGGTGAGTCGCAGGTAACCAAGCGTGACATCGTCGATGGGGAACATGGCGGCCGTCGAGCCAAACTCGGGGCTCATGTTTCCAATGGTCGCCCGGTTGGCCAGGGGCACCGAAGCCACTCCCGGACCGTAGAACTCGACAAACTTGCCCACCACGCCGTGAGCGCGGAGCATCTGGGTGATCGTGAGCACAACATCGGTTGCGGTGACGCCTGCCGGGATCGCGCCCGACAGCTTGAAACCAACCACCTTTGGGATCAGCATCGATACGGGCTGGCCGAGCATTGCCGCTTCAGCCTCGATGCCGCCAACACCCCAACCCAGTACGCCGAGTCCGTTGACCATGGTGGTGTGCGAGTCGGTGCCCACGCAGGTGTCGGGGTATGCCTGAAGGACGCCGCCGACCTCGCGCGACATGGTGACTCGGGCCAGGTACTCGATGTTGACCTGGTGCACGATTCCCGTTCCCGGTGGCACAACCTTGAAGTCGTCGAATGCCGTCTGGCCCCAGCGCAAGAACTGGTAGCGCTCACCGTTTCGTTCGTATTCGATGGCCACGTTGCGCTCGAGCGCGTCTGCTTCTCCGTAGACATCGGCAATGACCGAGTGGTCGATAACCAGTTCGGCGGGAGCGAGCGGGTTAATGCGCTTGGGGTCGCCACCCAGTGCCGACACGGCTTCGCGCATCGTGGCCAAGTCAACGATGCAGGGAACGCCGGTGAAGTCCTGCATGACCACACGTGCCGGTGAAAACTGGATCTCCGTGTCGGGTTCCGCCGTGGGCTTCCAGGCTCCGAGAGTGCGAATCTGATCTGCCGTGACGTTTGCTCCATCTTCGGTGCGGAGGAGGTTCTCGAGGAGGACCTTCAAACTAAAGGGAAGCTTTTCATGGCCGTCAACTGCGTCGATGCGAAAGATTTCGTAGGTGGTGCCCCCTGCCGTGAGGGTGGACTTTGCTCCGAAGGTATTGACGACAGACACTGTGATTGCTCCTTTTATTGCGCAGGATGTCGGGGGCTGACATGACCAATGCTGCTCCACGACTCGTGCGTCGAGGCTCGGCATTTATCTCGATATCAAGATACCGTGTTTTGGGATTGCTCGGCCGCTTTTTCCTTGAAGAGTCCGCGCACAAGCAACCAGGTCGCCGCCAACACAGGGACGTAGAGTGGCAGGCCGAGAGCCAACTTGGCCGTGAGCAGCGCCTGATTGAGTGCAGCGTTCTCCGCGCCCGAGGCCAACGACGCAGCGACGAAAAGCGGGACCTCTACCGCGAGCCGAATGATGAACATGGCGAGCCACAGAAGCGTAGTGATGGTGTAGACACGACGAGACTCACGATCTTTTCGCCACGCACCCTTGTCTTGGCGATACAGGCCAATGACGAGCCCCACCAACGGCCAACGCGCCACGAGAGACACAATGACGGCCAACGCGTAGACGCCGTTGGTAACCAGACCCCAGACAGAGAATCCCTCGGCGCGACCGGTGAAAATGGCGATGGCGGCGGAGAGGGCAACGCCAACCAGTCCCACAATGGCCTGCAAAACACTCTCGCGACGAATAATGCGCACGAGTGTGAAAATGACCGAAGCTCCCACGGACAGGCCCAGTGCCAGCCACGGAAGTCCCTCCTTCACCCCTGACAGGGCATAGACGAAGACGAACATTGTTACGGGAACAACCGTTTCCAGAATTCCGAGAACACCGCCTACGGCCCTCAGGAGTGGCTGACCCGTCTCCTGCGCCGTCGCCAGTGCCGCGAGGCCACGAGGCTGAGGTTTCTTGTCGCTCACGCGATTGCCTGACTCGAAGCACCACCGGCTTGTGCGGGCACTTTGATGGGCAGCATCTCGCGAGGGGGCATGGGCGTCTCACCGCGGACGATGACCAGACTTCGGAAGAGGTCAATCATGGCTCGACCGGTTGAGGCTTCCATCGCAGCCGGACCGGTGATCACTCCGCGAACAAACCAGCGCGGTCCATCGACGCCTAGGAATCGGGCGTCCTGAATACCGGGCTTTCCGTTCGACAAAACGACGGGTATCTGGCACTTCAGTTCGATGCCGACCGGGCCCATCACGGGCTCGGCAACTCCACCCTGAGACGTAATGTGCTCGATCACCTGTTGGCGAATCTCATGCCACAGTCCGCTACTGCGAGTGGCCGCGAACGGTTGAACCTGAAGAGTGGAACCGAACTGGTCGAGGTTCACCGCAACAATTCGCTGAGTGGCCTGCTCAACCTCGAGTCGAAGATTGAGGCCCTCACGCGGTTCTACTCGAATTGAGCCGAGATCGACGAAAGGGCGGATGCCGGTAACTTCACTCTCGTCAAAGGGTCCGTTCAGATGCCGATCCTCGGGAGCGCTCTTCTCCACCGAAATATTCAAGTCCGAAGCCATAATGACTATCTCACCACACCTTTACGAAGAGATACCTGAAGACCCAAAGCCACCCTCGGCACGATGAGTTCCGGGAAGCTGCTCGACGGCAACAAATCGGGGTCGCGCAAGGGGCATGACGATGAGTTGCGCAATACGGTCGCCGGGATTCACCACAAACGCTGTCTCAGGGTCAAGATTGATCAGGGTGACGCGAATCTCGCCACGATAGGCAGCGTCGACCGTCCCCGGTGAGTTGACAATCGAAATACCGTGCTTCGCGGCCAGCCCACTGCGGGGAACGACAAACGCAACGTAGCCGTCCGGCAAAGCTATGGACAGCCCCGTTCCCACCGTTGCCCGACCTCCGGGCTCCAGGGTGACGGATTCTGTGGAGGCGAGGTCGGCGCCCGCGTCACCGGGATGAGCAATCGTCGGTGCATTTTTTCCGCTAAAGAGAACCTCAACTACGTCAGTCACGCAATTGAGGCTAGCAAGGATGCCGAGCAGGCGAAATCGTGGTCTGATAGTGAGGTGACGTATCGCGAAATCCTGTGGCCCAATCCGATGATTTATCTGGCTTTTCTTCTTGAGATTCCCATAATCATGCTGCTGATTGCCCCGTTCTCACTTCCGCTCGGCATCCTGCTTTCCAGCGTCATCTTTATCGCCATAACGATTGCCGTCACGGTCACGTCACCGCGCATTCAGATTGCAGATGGCAAGCTTCGCGTGGGCAAGGCATCCATTGGTCTTGAGTATCTTGGCGCTGCCTCGGCGTTTACCGGCACACATGCCATTGCCGAACGTGGACCTCAGTTGGATGCTCGTGCGTGGACGCGGTTCAGAGCATGGATTGGTCCCGTGGTTCGGGTGGAGATAAATGACGACGCAGACCCCACGCCCTATTGGCTCTTTAGTACGCGTCGTCCCGAACAACTCGTGGCCGCGCTGCGAACAGCTCGCGCAGAGGCGAAGCCCTAGCGTCTCTGAACTAGCTGTTGCACTCGATGCACACGGGGCCGAGCTTGTTCTGCTTGGCCAACTGCGAGCGGTGCTTTACGAGAAAACACTCGATGCACGTGAACTCGTGCTCCTGGGGTGGCAAAACGACAACGTTGAGTTCGACGTCGGAGAGATCGTGACCACCCACGCCAAAGTCGCCCAAATTATCGGCGTCTTCGAGGTCAACCGAGGCCGAAAGCTTCTCGGGAACTCGTTCCTTGAGAGCCTCGATAGATTGAGTGTCGTCGTCGTCGTTTTTACGCGGCGCGTCGTAGTCAGTTGCCATTTATCTTGAGTCACCTACACTTTTCGCTCAGAAGGGTGGGAGTGTTACGCGCCTGTAGTTTGCACTACCACTCGCCGAAAGTCCAAACCCCTCGCGGTAAGCGGAAATTCCGGCAAAAAATTGTCCAACGGCGCACCGCGCTATTGACCACGATTGCCCGCCGCTCGTGGCACGATAGGCGCTAGGTAAGTTCAGGGTTTGGAGCCACTTAGATGCGCGACCTCAACGTCACGAGCGTCGATACCGGCGTGATCGTGGCCACTGATTCCGACGGCGAAGAATATCGAATTGCCGTCGACGAGGTCACCGTGTCTCGCCTCAAGCGCCCGCACGTTGCGTCGCCCCAGGCGCGCGTCTCGCCCCGCGACATCCAGTCTCAGCTCCGAGCCGGCCTCACCCGAGAAGAAGTCGCCGAACTGACAGGGGCAAGCGCAGATGAGGTGGCCCGCTTCGAAGGCCCGGTTTTAGCGGAGCTCGAGTACATCATTAATGCCGCTCTCGCTCTTCCGGCGTTTTCCGAGGAGTCTGTCGGCGACGATCGGTCGGTCACCGTGGGTGCCCGCGTGCGCACACAAATCGAGAATGTCGGTGGTGCAGACGAGCGCTGGGCAAGTTGGCGAAACCCCGCAGGCGAATGGCACCTTAAGTGCACCTTTCAGGTTGCGGGTATCGCACACGAGGGCCGTTGGAGCTTCGAGCCCAAGCATCACCAACTGACACCGCTCAACGATGAGGCCGCCAACCTCATGGCCAATCAGGCATTCACCTCGGGGCTCATTCCCCGACTGCGAGCCGTCGACGGCAAGCAGCGCCGCCAGACCGGGCCCTCCGCGCGCCTCACCGAAACGGCGCCCGGCCCCGAGCAGACGGCTATTCCGGTCGCGACGACTCCCACAGAGTCGGTGGTTGCCAAACCCGTAGTCGCCGAGTCGGTCGCCGAGTCGGTCGCCGAGACTGCGGCCGCCAGCATCGATGTCGTTACGCCAGTTGTCTCTGACTCGCAATCTGATGAGTCAGCAAAACAGGAAACACCCGCCGCGAGAGACGGCTCTGAGGTCGAAGAAGATGCTGCGCCCACTCCCACCGCTGACCTGATGGCTGCCCTGCGGAAACGTCGCAGCGAAAACCACGACGCTCCGACATGGTTAGCGGAAGCGGCTTCTACGGAAGGCTCTCGCGCCAAGCCCGGTTCAATTACCGATGAGCTCGCGGAGATGCAGAACACTCAACCGACAAAGTCCTCACGCACGGGAAGCTCCCGACGGAATCGCGCTCAGATGCCCACCTGGGACGAGATTGTTTTTGGCACGAAGGTCGACGACGACCTCATCTAGCGCCGGTTGACTCGGTGACCCTCAACCACGGAATGAGCATCTCGCGCTCAGACATGCCCCCGTGCTGACCCACCATTCCGCGCGCTTCGGCTCGAGGGGTTCGCGCGTCATAGAGAGCATCGTTGTGTTTTGGAATCACGATGAGTTCGCCCGCGCGCATTCGAACCTCGGCGGACATCTTCCCCCAGATGCCTGCGGCAACGAGGTCTTCGGGAGTGAGCACCCAGGCCACGTCGCGCACGTGGATGGCCCACGCGTCCGCTGCATTCCCGGAAAGCGCCGCATCGGCAATAGCCTGGCGCGGACTGCCCTCGTGAGCGAAGATCTGCAGCCCTCGGGGCTCGCCGCCCAAGACTGGGTTTCCCTCGATCCCGGAATCAAGGGCCGCGACATCGACGTGCCGAGCCGACGGTACATCGAGCACACCATGATCAGCGGTGAGATAGACCTCTACGCCGCGCGGCAGTGACGTGCAGAGCGATCGTAAGGCGCTGTCTACCTCCTCGAGTGCAGCCAACCACGCCGTGCTGGTCACCCCCTGCGCGTGCGCAATCTGATCCAACTCGGGGATATAGAGCATCACAAAATCGACACCCTGGGCTACCTCGTCGCACGCACGCTGAACCCGATCGGAGATCGCGTTCTCCCCCACGTATTTCGCTCCCGAGTGCACAACCTGCGTCAGAGGCGACTTTTCGAACCGCGGCAAGCCGACGATTGACGACTTCTTTCCTGCGCACTGTGCGCTCTCGTGAAGCGTAGGCACGCCGAGCCATGCACCGAGGTCGGCAACATCGGTGAGGCCGCTCAGCTGATTGATGACATTGCCCGTGTCGGGATTCATGATGCGGTATCCCAGCACGCCGTGAGTTCCCGGGAGTTCGCCGGTGGCCAGCGAAGCGAGAGCCGAAGCCGTGGTGGACGGAAAAACCGTGGTCATGCGCACGACCTGCTCAAAGTGCCCACGGAGAAAGGGCGCGTGACCGAGACTGTCGGCGAGGTTCATGAGGCCGAGTCCGTCCACGAGCACGAGCACGACTGCGTTCGCGGGAGGGAGGCCGAGCGGGTTGGGCAACTCCTCAACACCCAGACTCGCATAGCAACTTGGCAACACGTCGGTCAGCCGTGCGTCGCTGGGCGGAGTGCTCGGTAGCATAAGGCTCATTATGACGACTTCCGCCAGCACCCCCGAAGCCGGCGACCACATCACGGACATCGACCTTGCCGTCGAGATGCAAGATTCCTTCTTGGAGTACGCGTATTCGGTGATTTATTCGCGCGCTCTCCCCGATGCCCGTGACGGTCTCAAACCCGTTCAACGCCGGATCCTGTTCATGATGCGCGACATGGGCCTTCGCCCGGAGAAGGGGCACGTCAAGTCTGCCCGCGTTGTGGGCGAAGTCATGGGCAAGCTGCACCCCCACGGAGATGCGTCCATCTACGACGCCCTGGTGCGCCTCGCGCAAGACTTCACGCTCCGGGTGCCTCTCGTCGACGGTCACGGAAACTTTGGCTCGCTCGACGACGGGCCTGCGGCTGCTCGTTACACCGAGGCCCGTCTCGCCGCGGCCGCAATGGCGATGACCGAGGACCTCGACGAAGACGTGGTCGACTTTGTCCCGAACTACGACAACCAGTTCATGCAACCCGAAACGCTCTCGGCCGCGTACCCCAACCTGCTCGTCAACGGTTCGAGCGGAATTGCCGTGGGCATGGCCACAAACATGGCGCCGCATAACCTCGTCGAAGTCATCAACGCGGCAAAGTACTTGCTGTCCCACCCCGAGGCGTCTCTCGCTAAGCTGATGTCTTTTGTTCCCGGCCCCGACCTGCCCTCCGGTGGCACCATCATGGGCCTCACCGGCATCGCCGAGGCCTACGAGACCGGAAGGGGTTCGTTCAAAATGCGCGCGAAAGCCAGCATTGAGAACGTCTCCGCGCGCCGCGTCGGAATCGTCTTTACCGAACTGCCGTACCTCATTGGCCCCGAGAAGGTGATTGACAAGATCAAAGATGGCGTGACGACAAAGAAGTTGTCGGGCATCAGCAATGTCATCGACCTCACCGATCGCCATCATGGTCTCAAGCTGGTGGTCGAGATTAAGACCGGCTTCAACCCGGAAGCTGTGCTCGAACAGCTCTACCGGTTTACTCCTCTCGAGGACTCTTTCAGTATCAACAACGTTGCTCTCGTCAACGGCAGTCCGCAAACTCTGGGCCTCAAGGGCCTCCTCGAGGTGTATCTCGATCATCGCAAGACGGTCGTTACCCGGCGTTCGCAGTTTCGACTCGGTAAGCGCAGGGAGCGCCTTCACCTCGTCGCAGGTCTACTCATCGCCATTGCCGACATCGACGAGGTCATCCAGGTCATTCGCGCGAGTGACGACGCCGACAGCGCTCGCGCCACACTGATGACGGTGTTTGATCTCAGCCAACCGCAGGCCGACTACATTCTCGAGCTGCGGTTGCGCAGGCTCACCAAATTCAGTCGAATCGAGCTCGAAAAGGAGTCGGCGGAGCTCGCGCAGGAAATCACCGAGCTTGAGCAGATTCTGGCGTCGCCCGAGCGACTGATTCAGGTAGTGGGCGACGAACTCTCTGCCACGGCCCAAGCCCTCGGCACGCCGCGCCGCACCGAACTGAGCGATGCCGAGATTGTCGTGACGCCCGCGCGGGGCGAGCCCGAAGCGTCGCTTGAGGTTGAAGACTCTCCCTGCATCGTCACACTCAGCGCGGACGGCCACCTGATGCGCCTTGATGGAACCGCTTCAAACGGATGGGGTCTTGCCAAACGAACCGTGCACGACGCCCTGCGGTCGAGCGTCGTCACAACCCGTCGCTCGGAGATTGGCGCGGTGACCTCTCGGGGACGCGTCGTCGGAATGTCCCCCGTCACCCTTCCGCACTCCCCCGTTGACGCCCCTTCGATCAAAGGGGCTGTGGATGCCAGCCGCTATGTTGACGTTGAGAAGGGCGAGACAGTCGTGACTCTCGTTGGCCTTACCGAGGGAGTTCTTGCCCTCGGAACCGCGCAGGGCGTGGTGAAGCGCATCGACCTTGCCACTGCGGGCTTGAGGCCGGGCCAGCATATTATTTCTCTGCAGCCCGGCGATGCCGTCGTCGGCGCAACGCTCGCCAGTGACGCCCACTGGCTGGCGTTCATCACCTCGGACGGCCAACTACTGCGCTTCGAAGCCGCAAACGTTCGCCCCCAAGGGGCAGGTGCCGGTGGCATGGCGGGCATCAAGCTCTCCGACGGTGCTCACGTCGTCAGTTTCACGGCCGTAAGTTCGACTGACGATGCCAGCGTGGTAACCGTCTCCGCCAGCCTGGAAACCCTGATGGGTGTTGGGGCCCAGCGGGTCAAGGTCACCCCATTGAGTGAGTTCCCCGCCAAGGGCCGAGCGACTCAGGGTGTTCGCGCACATGCGTTCTTGAAGGGCGAAGACATGCTGACTACCGCGTGGGCAGGGCGAGGGCCGGCACATGCCAGTGATCTGGCCGGAAAGCCCGTTGAGCTGCCCGCGGAACTCGCGAAGCGCGATGCCTCGGGAACCAAGGCCGAGGGCGACATTAGCTTTCTCGGCTCTCACTTCTCCGGCTAAGCGCAGATCTGGAGAGACGTCTCACTGCGCGAGCAACGACCAGCCGCGAACTAAACGTCGATTCGGTCCCGCGACATGCGTGCCGATCCCTCGACGATGAACTCCCGACGAGGAGCCACCTCGCTGCCCATCAGAAGTTCAAACATGGCGTCTGCCGCGGCGCCGTCTTCTACGCGCACGCGACGCAACGACCGGTGCTCTCTATCCATGGTGGTTTGTGCCAACTGATCCGCGTCCATCTCGCCCAAGCCCTTGTAGCGCTGGATGGGCTCTTGATAGTTTCGCCCCGTCTTGCGCAACTTCTCAAGGGTCTGATGCAGCTGGTCCTCGGAGTAGGTATAGATGATGTCGTTGGGTTTTGAACCGGCGTTGATGGCCACAACCCGGTGAAGAGGCGGCACCGCAGCAAAGACCCGACCCGCTTCGATCAGTGGGCGCATGTAGCGGAAGAACAGCGTGAGAAGCAGGGTGCGGATGTGAGCGCCGTCAACATCGGCGTCACTCATGATGATGACTTTGCCGTAGCGGGCAACGTCGATGTCGAAACTCCGACCAGAGCCTGCACCGATCACCTGAATGATGGCCGCACACTCAGCATTGTTGAGCATGTCGGCGACGCTGGCTTTCTGGACGTTCAGAATTTTTCCGCGAATGGGTAAGAGCGCCTGATACTCGCTGCGTCGAGCCAGTTTGGCCGTGCCGAGAGCTGAGTCGCCCTCCACAATAAACAGCTCGCTCTCCGCCACATCGCTACTCCGGCAGTCAACCAACTTGGCCGGGAGGCTGGAGGATTCGAGCGCCGTCTTGCGTCGCTGCGTCTCCTTCATGGTGCGGGCCGAGATACGACCCTTCATCTCCGAAACAACCTTTTCAAGCACGAGAGCACTCTGGGTCTTGTCGTCTCTCTTTCCCGAGGTCAGTCGTGCGGTGAGTTGCTGTGCGACAACGCCGGCAACAATCTGCCGGGCAGCGGGCGTGCCCAGAACCTCTTTGGTCTGCCCCTCGAACTGGGGCTCAGGAAGGCGCACGGTGATGACGGCCGTGATGCCCGCCATGGCGTCTTCTTTCTCGACCTTGTCGGAACCCGCCCTCAGACGCCGAGCGTTGGCTTCCACCTGAGCGCGAATGACCTTCAAGAGTGACTGTTCGAATCCCTGTTGGTGCGACCCGCCCTTGGGTGTGGCGATGATGTTCACGTAAGACTTGACAACGGTGTCGTAGCCCGTGCCCCAGCGCAGGGCGATGTCGACGTGACACGTTCGCTCGACCTCCTGCGAAATCATGCTGCCGTCATCTTGAAGGACGGGAACATTCTCGGTAAAGCTTGCTTCTCCGTCGAGGCGCCAGGTGGCGGTGATGGCTTCGTCGGGTGCCAAGAAATCCACGTACTCGGCGATTCCACCACTGAACGAAAACTCGCTGACCTCTGAAGAACCCGATCGGCTATCGTCGATGCGCATGTACAGTCCGGGAACCAGGAACGCCGTTTGTCGCGCACGGGCCGCGAGCTCCTCCGTGCTGAACTCGGCGCCCGGAGTGAACACCTGCGGGTCCGCCCAATAGCGAACACGGGTGCCCGTGACTCCCTTGGCCACTTTGCCGATCTTGCGCAGTTCGCTCGCCGCATCGAAAGCCGTGAACGGCGAGGAGGGCGACAGGCCCGCGCTGTCATCGAAGATGCCGGGCTCACCTCGATGAAAGGACATGGCCCACGTCGCGCCATCACGGTCAACCTCAACGTCGAGGCGTTCCGACAGGGCGTTGACAACGGAAGCACCGACACCGTGCAGACCACCCGAGGCGGCATACGAACCCCCGCCAAACTTGCCACCGGCGTGGAGCTTGGTGAAGACAACCTCGACGCCACTGAGTCCCGTCTTTGGCTCGATGTCAACGGGGATACCGCGACCCGTATCGCGAACCTCAACCGAACCGTCGTCGTGTAGCACGACATCAATCTTTGCCCCGTTGCCAGCCAACGCCTCGTCGACAGAGTTGTCGATGACTTCCCACAGGCAGTGCATGAGTCCGCGAGAATCGGTTGACCCGATGTACATGCCCGGACGTTTGCGGACCGCTTCAAGTCCCTCAAGGACCGACAGGTGTCGGGCCGAGTACTCCGCGCTGGCCACAATTCTCCTCAAGAAACTTTCCCGTGTGCCCCTATTCACGAGGCTCGTTCATAACCTACTTGGCAGTTCTCACAGTGGACGTCACCACACCGGAATGGGGGAACAATATGCTTTGAGCGAAATGCCTACGAAGAGTGAGGAGTCTGTCAGATGGACGTGGTTAAGTAGGGGTTGTACGCAAGCATTCACAGACATCGCAGGAGGATGCCATGGCCACGGTAGAGGCAACGGAGACGGCAAACGAAGATCGCCCCCAGACGCTCACCGCGTTTGACCGCTGCGACAGCTGTGGCGCCCAGGCCTACATGCGAGTAACCATGGCCTCAGGTGGCGAACTGCTTTTCTGCGCACACCATGGCAACAAGAATCGCGACAAGATCAACGCCCCGGGCACCGTCTGGTACGACGAAAGCTACCGCCTCTCCAGCGGACAGGGCTAACGCCGGCTCGTTAACTCGCTAGCTCGCTAGCTGTCGCGATACTCCCTTTCGGCTCGTGATCCCACCCGAACCACGATTTCCTCGCCCACAGTACCCAAGGCATCGGCCCACTCTTGGAGCACAGGCTCGCCCCTGAGGTGTGAGCCAAAGATGACGGCCTCATCTCCCGCATGAACAGCTGATGCGGTGTCGCCCAGGGCAACGGTCATCGTGTCGGCTCCGACAGCAATCACCGGGCATCGCACTCCGGCAATGAGCACATCGCATCCCGTCCGGGGAAGGGATCCCGTCTCTCCATCTTCAGGGTCAAGACTCCACGCGGGGATGCCGTCAAGATATCCAGCGTCGAGCACGGCAACTGAGCTCCCGGCTGACTTGTCCACACGAAGGACGCTGGCGTGGGCTGACATGACTGCCTCGAGACCCAGGTCTGCTGGACCGATTCCCGAGCCGGGGCCAATTCCGTACGTGAATCCCCCCACGCGCGCAAGATCGTAACGAAAATCGTCGCGCTCAAAGGACGCGGCGCTGGCAGCCAAGTGGCGAAGAGTGGGGCGAAGACCGGCGTCGTGAGCCTGCGTGATGGCTGCCTCAAAGACATCCCGTGAC
Source organism: Microbacteriaceae bacterium UBA963 (assembly GCA_002292955.1). GTDB lineage: Bacteria > Actinomycetota > Actinomycetes > Actinomycetales > Microbacteriaceae > UBA963. Next base: position 17,245 of record DBCH01000093.1, read on the forward strand.
GCGTTGTCGTCGGCGTCAGACGCCTCCCCGATGTGAGTCCAGACGCCGACAACATCAATGCTTCCTTGGTCCTGCCAATGCTTTGCTCGGGAGACCAGATCGGTCCACTCATGCGGTGCCGCTCCGTTGCGGTGAAGACCGGAATCAATCTTGAGGTGCACCCGCGCTGTGCGACGCGACGAACCAGCTGGTGAACTGCTCGACGCAGACTTAGCCGCAGCCGCCGCGGCAATCGCATCAAGCACGTGGACGTTTGACACACCGAGATCAATGTGGTGCTCGAGAGCTGCTTCGAAGTCGTCGTTGGCGTCGAAGAGCCAGGCAAACGCGACGCCATCTCCCAGAACTCCATCGTTTCGCAGCGAGATGCCGGTCGTGATGTCGAGCACCCCAAAGTTCGACACACCGCACTCCCGGGCAACGCGCGCCATCTGGATCGCACCGTGACCGTAGGCGTCGTCCTTTACCACGGCCATCAACTGGGCCGGGCTCAGGCGCGCGCGCAAGACCGCGAGATTTCGGCGGTACGCGCCTGTGTCGATAACGACTCTCACGAGGCATCCACCCCTTCGAGATAGACGCGAGGGATTCGCAATCCCAAAGCCGCCGTCACCGACACCACGGGAGCCCCCACGGCCTCAGCAAACGTTGCCGCCGACACGTCTGAGGTGTGCTCACCGAAGTACACGACCTCGTCACCAACCGCAGCAGTCTCTGCCCCGGTGTAAATCGAGTGGGCATCCATGGCCACCCGACCGGCAAGCGGGCAAGAGATTCCCTGCCACTGAGCCGTCGCTCGATTACCCCACGCGCGCACGAAGCCGTCACCGTAGCCCAGCGGAACGAGCGCCAGCCAACCGTCATCGGGAGCACGCCACGTGTAGCCGTATGACACTCCCGCACCGGCTGCAATTTTCTTCACCGCGAGTACGCGTCCGCTCAAGCGCATCACCGGTTTTGTGCCGCGATGTTTGGCGGGTTCCAGCCCATAGGCGTGCGTCACCGATGTCTCGTCTACGCTTTTCACGGTCAGGTGCGTCCCCGCGGGCATCCGATTGCGAAGGGAGGCAGCCTCCGAGGCGGAGCGCACACTGAATGACGTGACACCGGACTCTGCAGCGGCTACCGCGATACGTTGCGCGCCGTGGCCAAACGCGTCGGCCGACAAATCGAGAGTAAAAGCATCTGCGCCGAGAACGGCAATGTTTGAGACCAACTGCGGCAAGGAAATGCGAGCCTCGCGCTGTGGTCCTCGTTCGGTCTGCAACGTCATCTGCGCCTACAGAGCAATGGTCGTAAAGACCTGTTCCATGTTGTCCAAAATGACCGCTCGCGCATTCTCGGCGAGGATGTCGGTGGGTAGCGGAGTCGCATCAAACTCGCCGCCGGCGTGATCAACAATCTTCTCGGCGAACCAATCGGCGACGTGCGGGTTGAGGGCTAAGACAGGACCACCCAACTGAGTCGCAATACTTGAGCCGAGGATGACACCGTCGTCACGAACCACACGTTTGGCTCCGATCGCACCAGTGCCGAGGGCTTCCGTGTTCTCATCTCGGTTCCACTCGGAACTGAGATCGGAGAAGCCCACAATGCGCCCGAGACGTGAGGCACAGTCGTTGTATGCCACCAGACGTTGGCGGTCGCGAAGAACGGTGAAGGGAAACACACCCAGTCCCGAAATCTCTTGGCCGTCGCGCAAGGTGATTGTTGTGGCCATGATTTCGGCACCCGTGCCTACGGCGAAGAAGGGAACCCCCGCGGAAAGCCAGGTGTGCAGGGTCTTCCGCCAGGGAGCCATCGCTTCGAGGGCCCGATGCGCGGCTGACCACGGGCCATTGCCGATGAACACCGCACCCGGTGCCCCGGAAAGGTTGTCGTTCGCGGCAAATTTCTCAACGGAGACATCGAAACCGCGCTCACGGAGTCGATACGCAACAGTCTGCACGTTGCCCGAATCCCCCGAGGCACCGAGGTCATCGGGAAAAAGATGTGCCAACGTGATTGTCATGAGCCGGAGGCCAGTTCGCTAAAGCCGATGAGTTTGCGCGCAATCATGGTGATTTCGTAGTTAACCACCCAGGTCTGACGAACGCCGGAGGTTGCCAACTCTCTCATGCGAGCCACAGCCTTCTCCACGTTGGGTTCGACGAGGTCAAACGTCACACCCTTCATGGTCAAACAGTTAGCCATCTGCCAGCACTTGTCGCCGCTAATCACGTCAACGTGTCGAAGGGCGTCAAAGCGCACGTCATAGATCCACGACATGTCTGGCGTTCCCTCGTCAATTGCCACCATGGCGGGGCCTGTTTCAGTAGGAAGCGAATCGAGGTTGAGCTGCAGGCTGGCCATGTTTTTGAACATCACAAACGTGACATCGGTGGACTCGAACGGCAAAACTTCCCCACGACCGTATGCCGGCTTCATGTCCGAGAATGCTGCCGCCGTGAGTTCCGCAGACCATTCTGAGCCCAAGACCTGTTGCACCGTCGTGACGGCGGCGGCGGCGTCGACGGCATAGTGCATTCCCCGTGCGGGCAGGCTGAGGTCAAGCCGCACAGCGCTCATTGTGAGCGTGGTGCCGCTATCGCTGATTGCCGTGACCTCAGTAACCACATCCAATGCACTGGCGTGGCTCGGTTCCGAGAAATTCTGCGCGTTGAGCAACCCATTCGGACTTGCCGCCACCACGTCATCCGCGACCCCAAAGGCCACGACACGGGGAGTCGCTCTCCCCTGAGCGGGTGCAGAGGCCTTGTCCGGCGCATCCCTGTTGGGGGTTGTGGTGCTGACCGCCGCCATTCGTGAGCCGATAGTACTCAGGAACGGATCATCGCGGTTGGTCACGATGGCTTCTGACGCGAGGGCCATGGCATCGAGCATCATGTCGCCGGCTCGTTCCGTGTCGATGAAGCGATAGAGCTGATCGACCTGAGTATTGAGCCCCAGCACCACGCGTGGCGTGAGTATCTCGGCCAGCTCGACGGCAAAGGCCTCGTCCACCTCCAGCACGGCAATATCTCCCCTGATGACGCCGCCGATGCCCACCTGGCGAAGCAGCGACGAAGCCACTCCCTGCGGAAGGTTAGCGCCGGTGGGATTGGTGAAGACGTTGAGTCCGTGAGCGCGCAAAACCTGGGAGACCATGTGCGTCGTCGTGGACTTGCCGTTAGAGCCGAGGACGAAGATGATTCCTCGGGGTAGTCGACTGAAAGCATTCTGGAGAAGTCGCGGAGCAACGCGTAACGCCACCAACCCGGGAAACGCCGACCCCCCGCCCCGCAGCCGTGTGAGCGCGTAGACACATTTGCCGATGATGACCGCGAGGGATTGGCGCACGCCTACAACCTATTCGAGGTAGTCGCGCAGCGACTGAGATCGCGAGGGGTGTCGAAGTTTGGCCATTGTCTTGGATTCAATCTGTCGAATCCGCTCGCGCGTGACGCCGAAGGTATCGCCGATCTGGTCGAGGGTCTTAGGGATGCCGTCGCCCAAACCAAACCGCATACGAATCACGCCCGCCTCGCGCTCGGACAGCGAATCGAGGAGTGATTCGAGTTGGCGCTGCAGCATGGTAAAGCTCACCGCGTCGGCGGGAACAACGGCCTCAGTGTCTTCGATCAGGTCGCCAAACTCGCTGTCGCCGTCTTCGCCCAACGGGGTGTGCAGCGAAATCGGTTCGCGGCCGTACTTCTGAACCTCAACGACTTTCTCCGGCGTCATATCGAGTTCTCGAGAGAGCTCTTCTGGCGTGGGTTCTCGTCCGAGATCTTGAAGCATCTGACGCTGAACGCGAGCAAGCTTATTGATGACCTCAACCATGTGCACCGGAATGCGGATGGTACGCGCCTGGTCGGCCATGGCTCGTGTGATGGCCTGGCGAATCCACCACGTAGCGTATGTCGAGAACTTGAAGCCCTTGGTGTAGTCGAACTTTTCAACGGCACGGATGAGACCGAGGTTGCCCTCCTGAATGAGATCGAGGAACTGCATGCCACGGCCGGTGTAGCGCTTCGCAAGCGAAACCACGAGGCGGAGGTTGGCCCCCAGGAGGTGGCTCTTGGCCCGCTGGCCGTCGCGAGCAACCCACATGAGTTCTCGCTTGAGCTGCTTCTCAATGCGGGAGGTGGTCGCCAGCTTGTCTTCGGCAAAGAGGCCCGCCTCAATGCGCATGGCGAGTTCCACCTCTTCGGCGGCGTTGAGCAGCGGAACCTTGCCGATTTGCTTCAAGTAGTCCTTGACGGGATCGGCCGTTGCTCCCGTGATGAGAGTGGAGAAGACGGGAACGTCGTCCTCATCATCCGACATGCTCAGAACAATGGCGCCCGTGGGTACTGGCTCGTCTGCCGTGGAGCTCTTCTCTTCATCCTCATCGTCGGCATCCGTGTCGTCTGGCACATCTGCGACTTCGACTTCGTCGAGCACGACCTCCACAACAACGACATCATTGACATCGTCATCGCCAATGTCGGGAATAACGCCATCGGCATCCGTGGGTACGCCGCCAACCACTTCAGCTGTTGCGGCAGCCTTCTTGCGCGAGGCCGCGGTGCCCGTAGGCGCTGCGGGGGCTTTGGCGGGAGCCTTCGCAGCCGGAGCTTTTGCCGCTGGAGTCTTCGCAGCCGGAGCCTTGGCCGCGGGAGCTTTTGCAGCCGGTGTCTTTGCCGCGGGTGTCTTTGCCGCGGGTGCTTTAGTCGCAGCAGCTTTGCTCGCAGCAGCTTTGCTCGCAGGAGCCTTCGCGGCAGGAGCTTTTGTCGTAGCAGCTTTGCTCGCGGGGGCTTTCGTGGCGGGAGCCTTAGCAGCAGGAGCCTTGGCTGCAGGAGCCTTGACCGCGGCCTTGGCTGCAGGAGCCTTAGCTGCCGGAGTCTTCTTCGCGGCGGCTTTCGGCGCGGCAACAACAACAGCTGAATCAGACTCGGGTTTCTTCCGACGACCAAAAAGCGCCATGCGTCTCAACAACTCCTAACGACCGGGCCAACACAGCGTCGTGCCCACTACGAGGACCCATGTCAAGCCCCCCGAGGGAGACGTGATGGGTCCTTGCTCTATTGTTGCACGTCCTCCCGGCGCTCATCGCCATGCCCGAACGCAGCACTGGCGACGGGGTTAAGAGTCAAAGAGCGAGTCTCCGCTCGAATTTTCCGTTGACCGCCGAAGTGCCAGGAACTTCTCGAGCTCGGCCGCAATCTCGTCGGCTGACGGGAGTGGCCCCTGATCGTCGAGGTTCGCTGGACGAACCGCGTTGTCGGCCATATACGCGTCGTAACGCTCCTCGAGCGCCGTGACGAGTTTGGCAAGTTCTTCGTTGGCCTCTTTCTGTTCATCAATTTTCGCCACAAAAGTGCGTCCCTCTTCTCGGAGACGATCGGTGGGGAATACGAGACCGGTCGACAGAGAAATCATCTCGAGGGCTTTGATGGCTGCGGGGGGAAATTCAGTGTCGCCCAAGTAATGAGGAATGAG
>DBCH01000093.1:22720-26462 GCA_002292955.1 Microbacteriaceae bacterium UBA963
AGCACGAAGCCAACCACAACATCCCCGCGCTGATGCATGCGGTACTCAACAAGATGCATGGCGGTTGCCGGCACCTGCGTGTGCGGGCGCCACACCGAGTGTGAGGTAATCAGGTCTGCGCGACTCCCACTGACCGTAGCGCCTAGCGGGCGCGTGTGCGGCGTCGGCATGGGAATGGCATGGACCCAGGTGGTTGATGACACATCCAGCATTCGGGCGAGTTCGAGAACCGCATCGGCGAAGGCGTTCCACTTGAAGTCTGGCTCATAGCCGGTGAGGAAAAGGAAGGGTCGGCCGATGTCGTCTTTGACGAGATACAGACCCAAGCGCGGCGGTTCATATCCGGTGAGATGATCCTGATCGAAATAGATGACCGGTCGGCGGGCACGGTAGTCGAGCAGCTGATCGTGGTCGAACTCACCTACGAGTCGGCTGTCCAAGGTGTCGAGGATGTAGTCGGTGAACTGCGTCACGGCGTTGCCGGAATCCGTAAAGCCGGTTATTCCCGCCACGAGCGGAAGTCCACGGGGAACGTCGGCCACGCTCACACTAAAAGAGAAAAGAGAACTCACCGACATGTCCATAGTTTACGCGCCCGCACCCTTGGCCTCACGGGTGTTCGCCGAGGGCACACGGCTAGCATGGTGTCCGTGACCCTGCCTCAGTTGCGCCTTGGCGCCACCCTCCTTTCCGGATCTGCTGTTCGCGTGGTCGGCGTTTCTGGAGACACCACTCACCGTCACCTCCATGCGCATGCCGATCTCGACTATCTCGCTGAGGTCTTGCCCGTTGTGCTGCCGAGCGTGACCGCCGACTCGTTTACCCGCATCGCCGATCCGCGGGACGCGTCCCGTGCTGTGGTCTTCATCGGTTTAGGCTCCGGCGTCACCACCGAGTCGGTTCGGTTAGCGGCTGGAGCGGCCGTTCGAAAGCTTTCCGGTAGCCCTCGCGTCGATTTTGCTCTAGGAATTGACGACCTCGACATGGTGACCGCCCTGGCCGAAGGAGCCCTGCTCGGTGCCTACGCGTTCACCGCCTACAAAGCCGACGCCAGGAAAGTCGCTCCGGCTGTGACGAATGTGCACATCACCACCTCAGTCAAGATTGGGCGGAAGGTGCTCGACGCACTAAGCCATGGTGCGGAGGCGGTCTCGCTTGTCAAGGATCTGGTGAACACACCTGCCAACGATCTTTACCCCGAGACGATGGTTGACCGCGTCCGCGGTGCCGTTGCCGGGCTCCCCATTGCGGTTACTGTGTGGGACGAGAAGAAGCTGGCGCGCGACGGGTTCGGAGGCATCTTGGGTGTCGGCAAGGGATCCACGCGACCACCGAGACTGATGAAGCTCAGCTACCGACCCGACGGGGCCACGAGTCACCTGTCTCTCGTGGGTAAGGGAATAACCTTCGATACGGGTGGGCTGTCTCTGAAGACGCCCGCGGGCATGGTCGGCATGAAGTACGACATGACCGGCGCGGCCACCGTGGCCGGCGTCATTCGAGCAATCGCGCAGAACGAGTGGCGAATCCGAGTCACCGCCTGGCTGGCAATTGCCGAGAACATGCCGAGTGGACAAGCGACGCGCCCCAACGATGTCTTGACCATGCACGGGGGCACCACCGTCGAGGTTCTGAATACCGATGCTGAGGGTCGCCTCGTCCTGGCCGACGCGCTTGTGGCGGCCAGCGCGGAGCATCCGGATTTGATTATCGACGTGGCCACTCTCACGGGTGCCGCCACGGTGGCACTGGGAACGCGGCACACCGGCGCCATGGGTTCGGCCGAGGAAATTTCCCGCCTCGTGGAAGTAGCCCGTGAACGGGGCGAGAACATTTGGCCGATGCCCATTCCCGACGAGAGTCGAGCACTACTTACCTCTGAGATCGCAGACATCGCCAACGCTAAACCGGGCAATACTGCCGGCGGAATGCTCGTTGGCGCGGCCTTCCTCCGTGACTTCGTAGGAAAGACAGCAAAGGATGCCGGAGCCCCTCGCCTGCCCTGGATTCATCTCGACATCGCCAGCACCGCAAACAACGCGGGTGGCCCCTACGGCTTCACGGGTGCGGGGCCTACAGGCACGACGGTGCGGAGTCTGATTTCGTTCGCCGAGGCCCTCGCCCGAAAGTAGTAGTCTCAATGCGGAAACGATGACAAAACTGTCGTTTCCGTGTCGTGGGGTTAACGCCCCATCATTCTCTATACCAAGGAGTGACCTTTCTTGTCTGAAGACTCTTTTGATCTCGTCGTTCTCGGTGGCGGAAGCGGCGGCTACGCCGCAGCAATTCGCGCAACGGAACTCGGGATGTCCGTGGCCCTCGTCGAAGCCGACAAGCTAGGCGGCACTTGCCTGCACCGCGGTTGTATTCCCACCAAGGCTCTCTTGCACGCAGCCGAGGTCGCCGATGTCACGCGCGAATCTGCCGAGTACGGCATCATCGCGCAGTTCACGGGCATCGATATGCCTCGCGTCAACGCCTACCGTGACGACATCGTGGCGAAAAAGTTCAAGGGTCTCCAGGGCCTCATCAAGCAGCGCGGAATCGTCGTGGTCGAAGGTCGGGGCAAGCTGACCTCGCCCACCACAGTGACCGTGGGCGACCGTGTGCTGACGGCGAAGAACGTGGTGCTCGCAACGGGGTCATACTCCAAGTCGCTGCCCGGTCTCGACATCGGTGGTCGCGTCATCACGAGCGAGACGGCACTGCTGATGGACTACGTGCCGCAGAGTGTCGCCATTCTCGGCGGTGGTGTTATCGGGGTTGAGTTTGCGTCAATCTGGAAGTCGCTGGGAGCGAACGTCACGATTATCGAGGGTCTCCCCCACCTCGTTCCGAACGAGGAAGAGACCATTAGCAAGAATCTGGAGCGTGCCTTCCGCAAGCGTGGAATTGAGTTCACCGTTGGTGTGCGTTTCAAGTCCGTCAGCCAAGACGATTCGGGAGTGGTTGTCAGCCTCGAGAACGGCGAGACCGTCACGGCCGATATTCTTCTGGTCGCCGTGGGACGCGGCGCTGCCACCGACGGCAACGGATTCGAAGAGGTGGGCATCACCATGGATCGTGGCTACGTGCTCACCGACGATCGTCTGGCCACCAATGTTCCCGGTGTCTACGCGGTGGGGGACATTGTTCCCGGACTACAGCTGGCACACCGCGGATACCAGCACGGCTTCTTCGTCGCCGAAGAGATTGCCGGGCTCAACCCTCTCGTTGTGCCCGATATCAACATTCCCAAAATCACCTACTGCGAGCCGGAGATTGCCTCGGTGGGTCTGTCCGAAGCCAAGGCCGTCGAACACTACGGCGCCGATAAGGTTTCGGCCTACGAGTACAACCTTGCCGGGAACGGCAAGAGCGAGATTCTTGGCACAGCGGGCATCGTCAAGGTGGTTCGCGTCGTCGATGGTCCCGTGGTTGGCATGCACATGATCGGCTCACGCGTGGGCGAACTGGTGGGTGAGGCTCAACTGGTTGTCAACTGGGAAGCACAACCCGAGGACCTCGCGCCCCTCATGCACGCCCACCCTACGCAGAACGAATCGCTCGGCGAAGCGTTCCTGTACCTCGCTGGCAAACCCCTTCACACGCTCTAAGCGTTCTAGACTTCACCTCGATATCAGTAATCACAGGAGCAAATTTTCATGAGCGAATCCGTTAGTCTTCCGGCACTCGGCGAAAGCGTGACTGAGGGCACCGTCACACGTTGGTTGAAGAAGGTCGGCGACCGCATCGAAGTAGA
>DBCH01000036.1:0-14364 GCA_002292955.1 Microbacteriaceae bacterium UBA963
GACGGTTTGACGACGTGGTGGACGAGGTCAAGGGATTCTTTGAATCTCACCGGGCCTCGGGAACGTTCCCCGGCGGAGTGCATGTCGAGCTCACGGGAGATGATGTTACGGAGTGCCTCGGCGGGTCGGAAGACATCGACGAGGCCACGCTCGCCACGCGCTACGAGTCGCTGTGCGATCCGCGACTCAACCACAAGCAGTCTCTCGAGCTCGCATTCCTTGTTGCCGAAGAGCTGAGTCGGCGCTAGGCCTCGTCCGCAGGCGACACCTTGACGCGGTTGGAGTGCCGCGCCACTCGGGTCCGGTGTGGCGTCCTACTCGGGTCCGTTGATGACGATGGTTGACCCTCGCCTGGCTGTTCCCGAGGCGGGATCTTGCGTGATCACGGGCACATACTGCTGCAGGTTGGGGGCGATGTTCGACGAGTAGCCGAAACCCGAAGCCTGCAAGACTTGAGCCGCCTCGGAAATATTCATACCCATCACATTGGGAACGGCCACGAGGTCTTCGCCCTTTGAGATCACGACATTAACCGAGTCCCCGGGGGAGAGCCCTTCAGCGGGCACGTCAACGCGCACGATGTTGCCCTTGGCAATCGTGTCACTGAACTCCTCCGAGGCGGCAATAGGTTTGAGGCCGGCTGCTTGAAGCGTGGCAAACCCATCAGCCTGAGGCGCGTTCGTGACATCGGGCAGCGGTCCAGCTGATACGACGAAGACGACAGTGCCGCCCTCGGGATAGGTCTCGCCCAAATCGTTGCCGTCGCTACCGCGGGCCAACATGACAGTGTCTTTGACAATGTCGCCGGAGAATTTAAGGACGGGCGTGCCCACGACGAACCCTGTTTTCTCGGCAAGGGCTGTCGCCTCGGCCTCGGTGAGCCCAATAAACATGGGGGTGGGAATGATTTTGGGCCCCAAGGAGATCAACACGGTGATTTCTGAACCCCGCGGTGCCTGGGTGCCGCCGGCGGGTGTGGTGTCGACAACCATGCCCAGCGGGATGTCGATTGAATAGACCTCGTCTGTGGTGGTCGTGAAGCCCTGAGACGTGATGAGGGTGGTGGCCTGCTCGGGCGACATGCCCGCTGTTCGGGGCACACCCACCAGGGCGCCGGGACCAGCGCCGAAGAACCACCCCAAGCCACCTGCCAGTGCCGCCACAAGAATCACCGAAATCAGGATAATTACTGCTCGTCGCCGACGGCGTGTACTGAGAAGTGCGAGCGAGGCCACGGGTGACTCCCCGGTCGCGTTGCTCCGCGGAATGACCCGCGTCTCTTCTGCTGTGGTTGACGTGGTGGCCGGCATCACCATCGTCTGTTGAGTTGTGGCGCTGCGGGTTTCGCCGAGAATTTCCTTCTCCACCGCCTGCAACTGCTCGTGCATGCGTCGCGCATCCGCCGGCCGCTTCTCCGGGTCGCGTTCGGTGCTCCAGCGCACGAGCTGGTCGAGGGAATCGGGAATGCTCGGTACCCGTACCGACGGAAGGGGCACCTGGTCGTTGGCGTGTTGGTAGGCCACCTGCATGGGCTGTTCGCCCTGGAACGGCTGTTCCCCGGCGAGCATTTCGAAGAGCATGATGCCCGCAGCATAGATGTCGCTCCGGGCGTCGGCGACACCCCGAGTGAGCAGCTCGGGGGAGAGGTATGCGATAGTGCCCAGCAGGGCTTGCCCGGAGGCTGTGTTTGCCGTTGTCGCGCGAGCCAGTCCAAAGTCGCCGATCTTGATGCGGCCATCATCGGCGAGAAGCACGTTTTCTGGCTTCACGTCGCGGTGCACGATTCCCGCTTCGTGGGCAGCAGCGAGACCGCGCAGGACCGAATCCATCACATCGACAGTTTGCTCGGGCGTGAGCTTGCCAAAATCCTTGAGCAAATCGCGGAGTGTGATTCCCGGCAGGTACTCCATGACGAGGTACGCCATGTCTGAGTCCTGTCCCTGATCAAAAACGCTGACGACGTTGGGGTGTGCGAGGCGAGCCGCCGATCGAGCTTCCTGAATAAAGCGCATCCGAAATGCGCTGTCATCGGCCAGATGCCCGTGCATGATTTTGACGGCTACCTGTCGCTCGAGTCGCAGGTCAGTGGCCAGATAAACCGTCGCCATACCGCCGCGGGCGATGCGCGAATCCACCTGATAGCGTCCGTCGATAAGACGACCGATCATCGCATCCGAATCCGACTGTGCCACAAGCCAAATCCTACGAACGTAGGGCTACTTTTCGGGTGTGAAACACCGGGGCTCAGGCGAGTGCGGCAATTTCGCTCATGACCTGCCGGTTGGGCACGACGAGCCGTTGCCCCACAATGAGTCGGCTGGACGCGCCTAATCCGTTGGCTGACATGAGTGCACGGGGCTGCACACCGTGCGCTCGCGCTATTGCTTCGAGAGTGTCACCCGTTGCGACCCGGTAACGCACAAGAGTGTCGATGCGGTCGTGCTCCGCGGTGCCGGATGTGGTGCGGGGAATATCGAGTCGTTGGCCGGCAAAAATGAGTGTGCGCCAGCTCAACCCGTTCGCCGCGAGGAGCTCGACAGAGGAGACTCCGAACGACGCCGCAATGTCGGCGACGGTATCACCCTCGCGCACTTCGTAGCTGCCGTTGCGGCTCGTGGTGCGCGGCGTGCTATCGCTCGCGCTAGCAGCAGCGCGAGGAGATTGGGGCGAGCCCTTGTGTCCCAGTTGGGGGGTATCGGGCGAGTCCGACTCGAGGGCTTCGGCATTGATGCCAAAAATCAGACTCGTGATCGTGGCCACAGCTGCCGGGATGGCCAGCATATTGCGCCGACGCGCGCGGGTGGTGCGGGGCATGCGCGTCTCCTTCCGGCCGTTTTACTTCAGGTGCAACATGAAGCTTTAAGTTCACGCGGTATGCATTTACCAAGACTTTAGACTCACCCGGTATGCATTTATGGAATATGCCGAGTCGGCGTGTCGAATCCAACCGTTGTCACCGCGCGACGTGACGTGGCAGAGTGGAGGAGTGGTAGCAGCACCCGAATGGCTCACGGTTCCGGACCTCGTTGACCTTCTGAACTTGCCTCAGAGCCGGGTCCGTCGATTGATCGAGGATCGCCACCTCATCGCCATTCGTCGTGACGGCATCCTCAGCGTGCCCGCCCTATTCGTTCGAGACGGTGCACCTCTTCCTGAACTGCGGGGCACGCTTCATCTCTTGGCCGACGCTGTGTTCTCGGATGAGGAGGCTGTGCAGTGGCTTATTGGCGTCGACGACAGTCTGGGCTGTTCGCCTATTGACGCACTCCGGGCTGGTCGAAAAACCGAGGTTCGGCGCATTGCCCAGGCCCTTGGCTAGGTCGGCAACCCGCCGACAGCTGCCGAGAGAAAACTAGGCAGAGCGCGCGGTAACAATTTGGGCGATCTCGCCGAGAGCCGCTCGAACGTCATCGGCTACGGGCGCATCGTCAAGTGCTGCGTGTGCCTGTGCCAGGTGCTCGGAAATCATTCGCTCAACTGCTTCCTCAGCGCCAACGTTGCGAAGCATGAGTTGAATCTCGGCCACGCGGGCCGGGGAAAGATGGTCATCGCCGAGACCAGCGAGTGACGTTGTGGCCTCACCCAGGCGTGACTCAGCGATGGCAATGAGCGCCGTTCGCTTGCCTTCGCGGAGATCGTCGCCCACCGGCTTACCGGTCTGCGCTTCGTCCCCAAAGACTCCGAGCAGGTCGTCGCGCAGCTGGAAGGCAATACCCAGCGGGAGCCCAAATCGCGACAGCCCATCGAGAACTTCCTGATCGGCACCGCCGAGCGCCGCCCCGATTCTGAGGGGAGCCTCAATCGAATACTTTGCCGACTTGTAGGTGACCACGCGAATAGCTCTGTCGAGGGCGGTGTCTGCTTCGACGACGGGCCAGGCGACCTCCTCGACAATGTCGAGGTACTGACCCACGGTAACGTCCCGTCGCATGTTGTTGAACTCCGCGCGGGCACGGCGTCCCGCGGGGCCCTGTCCACCTATGCCGGCAGTGACCAGCTCGTCGCTAAAGGCCAACAGCAGGTCGCCAAAGAGTAGCGCCGACGACACTCCGAACCGGTCGGCGTCGCCCGCGTATCCGCTCCGCAGATGAAGCGCATCGAAAGCGCGGTGTGCCGAGGGTTTGCCCCGGCGGGTATCGGATCGATCCATGATGTCGTCGTGGACAAGTGCTGCGGCATGGAAGAACTCGAGACCGGCGGCCACAGCGATGGCGTTCGTCTCGTCGGGGCCTCCAGGAGATTTTGACGTAGCGCTAGCAAATCCCACCAGGGTGCAAATGGCGCGAAAGCGTTTTCCGCCCGTGAGGAATGTCCGGGTTTGCTCGATGAAAACTTCTGCCTCGTTGCCCATGTGCGACAGTGACTTCTCGGCATCCGTAATGAACGATGCAATTTTGTCGTTGGTGGCAAGCACCCATCTCTCGGCATTCAGCACTTTCCTACCCTACCGAGGGCGGGAGGGGTTACACTTGTGGTCTTAGCACAAAAGATGCCAATCGAGGGAGGTGCCCTGTGCCACTGTCCGAGCATGAACAGCGACTTCTTGATGAGATGGAACGCAATCTCTACGGAGGTAAAGCCGACGTCCATCCGGCACGACCGGGAGGCCGCCCGTCGTATCGCTCGCTGGTTCTCGGCATTATCGTCCTTCTTGTCGGAATCGTTGTGTTGATCGTGGGTGTCACGAGCCAGCTGATTGTTGTTGGCGTTATCGGGTTTGCGATTATGTTCGCGGGCGCCGTGCTGGGAGCTAAACCGGGCAAAGCGGGAGAAGCCGGCTCGACGCGCGCTCAGGCAAAGGGCGGCACGCGATCTCGCTCGAGTTTCATGCAGCGCATGGAACAGCGATGGGACGGCAACCAGGAGGATCGCCTCTAGGGCGAACCCTCGACACTCGAGTTCACGGTTCGCCGACCCGAGGATGAGCACCTTCGTCATGTTCATCACAAACCTTTAGGCACCAGGCCCGGCTTATGCCGGGCCTTTTTTTGTGCGGTCAGAGTCGGATTCCTGTCGTGCAGAGGTCCCGCAGCCGTTCCTCGTTGCTGCATGAGTGAAATTTTCCTCCACCTTTTTTATCTTGTAAAATCAAGCAAAAGTGACCCACCAATCAGAAAATTTGCACTTTGTCATAGATTTGTGGTTGAAAGTGGAGTAAAGTGGAAATGTAGTCCTCGTCAGGCCGTGTGATCAAGGAGGTGCGCACCATGTTTCTCGGAACCCACGCGCCCAAACTTGATGACAAGGGACGGGTCATCCTGCCCGCCAAGTTCCGCGCCGAACTCGCCGCGGGCTTAGTTCTCACCAGAGGCCAAGAAAACTGTCTCTACGTTTTCAGCGAGGCCGAGTTTGGTGAACTGAACGACCGCATTCGTCAAGCACCGGTCACCAGCCGGGCAGCCCGAGATTTTCTCCGGGTGTTTCTTTCGGGTGCGAGCGATGAAACGCCTGACGCTCAGAACCGCATCACGATTCCTCAGGTACTTCGGGATTACGCAGGGCTTCGCCGCGACCTCACCGTGATCGGCGCGGGCAACCGCATAGAGATTTGGGACGCCGAAGCCTGGGCCACTTACCTAGCCGACCACGAGACCGCGTTCGCCAACACGTCGGAGGAGGTGATTCCCGGACTGTTCTAGCCACAGCGGCGGACTCCCAGCCATTGCTCCCTGAGGCACCTTCCCCGGTATCAGGTCGACATGGATGGGGATCCGTCCCGGTGGAGGGAACTCGGGTCAGCGCTATGGACATTCGGGCAATCCACACTCCAGTCATGAAAGACCGAACTCTCGAGCTGCTGGCTCCGGCACTCGGCGTCGACGGCGCTGTGGTCATTGACGCCACTCTGGGCATGGGAGGGCACAGCGAAGCGATTCTCGAGACCTTCCCCACCGTTCGCCTCATCGGACTTGACCGGGACGTCGAAGCGCTGGCGCTGGCTCGCGAGCGACTGGAACGTTTTGCGTCGAGAACACAGTTTTTTCACTGCGTGTATGACGAGATTGCGGTCTCGTGGCAGGCCACGGGATGGCCCGCTCCCCAAGGAATTCTCTTCGACCTGGGTGTCTCATCGCTGCATCTGGACGACACAGAGCGCGGGTTTGCCTACGCCCAGGACGCCCCTCTGGACATGCGCATGAACACGAGTGATGAGACCACGGCGGCGGACATCCTCGCCGAATACGACGAAGCACACCTTCGTCGGATTTTCGAAACCTATGGCGAGGAAAAGCTGTCGGCGCGCTATGCGCGGGCAATTGTGGCAGAGCGTCGTGAGAGGCCCATCCTGCGGTCTGGTCACCTCGTGGCCATTCTGCAGTCGGCAACGCCGGCCGCCCTCAGTAACGCCGGCCACCCGGCAAAGCGGGTGTTCCAAGCATTGCGCATTGAGGTCAACGCTGAGCTCGAGGTTCTGGAACGCGCGATCCCCAGGGCCATCGACATCTTGGGTCTCAATGGACGCATCGTCGTGATGTCCTACCAGTCGCTCGAAGACAAGATCGTCAAGGCCGCCCTGGCACGACGTTGTGAAACTCAGGCTCCCGCAGACCTGCCTGTTGTTCCCGAGCACTTGCTGCCACAGATGCGACTTGTCACACGCGGCGCTGAGCAGGCGGGCGACGCCGAACGAACGCAGAATCCTCGCTCCATTCCCGTGCGCTTGCGTGCGGCCGAACGCATTAGGGACGCAGCATGAGCATGGCGCGACCGATGGTAGGCGCACTCACGGCGCCCCGCCCGGCAACACCAACGCCGACCCGGGCACTCCACGTGGTTTCTCCGAGTGTGGTGCGCAGGCGACGTCCCAAAATGTTCTTCGCGCTTGTCACGGTGTTCACCATCGTCATCATCATTGTTGCCCAGATTCTGCTCAGTGTCTCGCTGCAGAGCGGCGCATACGAGATTGCCGGGCTTCAGCGCAGCGTCAAGGAACTCGGGCGCACGTACCAGTCGGCGACGCAGGATCTCAACCGAATGACGTCGCCCCAGAACGTCGCGCAAAGTGCCGAATCGCTCGGGATGGTGGGTCACAGCAATCCGGTCTATCTCAGACTCTCTGATTCTCTGGTGACGGGTGCCGCCACTGCGGCGGGAGGAAGCACGCTTTTTGCGCAGGGAAATCTGGTCCCCAACACCCTGCTCGCTGAGGTCATTGCGGAGCGCGAAGCAGCCGCTCGTACGGCGGCACAGGCTGCCGCGGCGCAGGCGAGCGCTGGGACAGCGGGAACCACTGTCGGCAATGGGGCGCCGGACAGCGCGCCAGCGCCACTTTCGCCCGTCCCCGCGGTACCTTCGCCTCAGGGATTGCCGAGCCCCGCAACCCGCTAGCCCTCAGGACTATCGTGAAAACAAGAATCAACCGCCGCCGTGTAGCGATGTCGTTCGTGGTGGTCGTGATCATTGCCGGATTTTTTGTCACGCGTTTGATTGACATCCAGATTCTGGGTGCAGCTGCCTATAACGAGGCCTCCTATGGCAAGATGTCGATTCCCGAAACGATCTATGGAACCCGCGGCGATATCGTCGACAGCGCGGGGACGGTGCTGGCGACCGAGCGCATGACATACGACGTCACCGTTTCGCCCAGAAATGCCAAGAATTTTTCACGAACTACAGAAAAAGGCGAGGTTGACATCACGCCACAGGTGGCCGCCAAGGAAATCGCGGCGATCACTGGGCAGTCTTCGGACGACATCATCAGCACCATCAATGACGCCTTGGCGGAAGACCCCAACTCGGACTTCGCCTATGTGGCCAAGGGCGTCGACGTGGACAAGTTCAAGCTGATTAAGGCACTCGAAGTACCCTGGATTTATTTCGAACAAAACCCCGATAGGGCGTATCCCAACGGTGCTGTAGCCGGAAACATCCTCGGCTATGTGGGGTCGGACGGAACGCCGCTCGCCGGGCTGGAGCTGGGTTCCGACGAATGCGTGGGAGGGGTCAACGGCTCGCAGACGTATGCCCGCGGGGCCGACGGCGTGCGAATTCCCGGCAGCACGGTGGTCACCGACGCGGCGAAGAACGGCTCAACGCTTCAGCTCACCATCGATGCCGATCTGCAGTGGTTTGCTCAACAGACACTCGCGTCCACGGCGAGCGCGGAGAACGCAAAGTGGGGCATGACGGTCGTCATGGAGGTCGAGACGGGGCGACTTCTTGCCGTGGCCGACTATCCCACCTTTGATCCCAACAATATTGATGCCTATGCCCCCGAAGATCGGGGTTCGCGGGCCTTCACCAGTCCCTTCGAGCCAGGATCAACGATGAAGACCTTGACGGCTGCATCCATCCTGGAGGCCGGGCTGGTAACTCCCGCGACCCCCGTTTACTCGCCCCAGTTCATGGAATTCGATAACGGTGCCCGCTTCAGGGATCATGGTCCTCACCCTGCGAATTTGACGCTGCAGGGCGTGCTCGGCTTTTCGTCAAACACGGGAATCGCACAACTCGGAGCGTTGCTCAACCCCGAAAGTCGTTATGACTCCTTGGTGAAGTTTGGTGTGGGGGAATCAACCGCTGTGGACTTCCCGGGTGAGTCGGCTGGTCTTCTGCGGCCGTCGGACGAGTGGGACAACCAGTCGTTCTACACGATGTTTTTCGGCCAGGGACTCACCCTCACATCAATCCAGATGGCCAACGCTTACGCAGCAATCGGGAACGACGGTGTTCGCCCGCCCGTCTCACTGGTCGACAGCTGCGTTGACGAGAATGGAAACACGACCAAGTCATCGTTACCCGAGCCGGTGCAGGTTGTGACGGCAGAGACCGCTCGCACGACCGTCGACATGCTCGAGAACGTCGTGACACACGGATGGCTGAAGAACTACCTGACGATTCCCGGTTACCGAATCGCAGCCAAGACCAGCACGGCAGAGCAGTCTGACGGCATGGGCGGCTATTCAGAAAAATTCATCGTTTCCCTGGCGGCTCTGTTCCCTGCTGACGATCCAAAGTTTGTGGTCTTAACGTCCCTCGCGTCTCCCGATTCAAACAGCAGCGCTTCGATTGTCCCTGACGTCAATAACGTCATCAAGCAAATCATTAAGACGCGTGAAATTCAGCCGTCATCGGGCCAGCCCATTGACTATGCGGACTACTACTAGGCTCGAAACATTCGGTTGAAGGGAATGAGATGTCTGCCGACGGCGTGACACCAAGACCCAACCGAGTTTCTGCGAAGCCCCTGTCGAGGCTCGCCTCCGAATTGGGCTGGCGCGGATCCGCGCCAGATACTGTCCAGGCGTCGGGGGTCACCGGGTCGTCGCGCACCGTGCGTCAGGGCGACCTGTTCTTTGCCGTTCCGGGTGCTCGCCATCACGGTGCCGACTACGTCGCACAAGCAGCAGCCGCCGGTGCCGTGGCAATTGTGACGGATACAGCGGGAGAGAGCCCCAGCCTGCTGACCGGTCTCCCAGTGCTGGTCTCACCTGATCCGCGCAAAGATTTGGGGCTGGCGGCCGCTCTCATCTTCGATACTGACCAGGCCGCGATGACAACTTTCGGTGTCACCGGCACAAACGGCAAGACGACCGTTGCCTATCTGCTTCACGCCCTCCTGAGACAGCTCGGCGTCTCGACAGGACTCAGTTCGACGTCCGAGCGCATTATTGCCGGCAGGGTGTACCCCTCAGGCCTCACCACCCCTGAAGCCGACGAAATCCACGCACTGTTGTCGGTCATGGCTGAGGCAGGCGTGTCCCATGCCGTGCTGGAGGTTTCAGCGCACGCACTCACCCGGCAGCGCGTTTCGGGCGTGCACTTTGACGTGGTGGCGTTTACGAACTTTAGCCATGACCACCTTGACGACTACGCAACCATGGAGGACTACTTCCTGGCCAAGGCCGATTTGTTTGAGGGCGTGCGAGCAGCGCGTGGCGTGATTTGCGTCGACGACGTGTGGGGTCGACGCCTCGCGGACTCAGCGGACATTCCCGTTGTGACGGTGGCATCTTCCACGAGCGGTGATGCCGTCGCTGCCGACTGGCGCGTTGGAGTGACCGCCACCACCCTGTCGTCGACATCTTTTGTGCTCGAGGCGCCCAACGGCGAGACGCTTGCGGCCACGGTGCCACTGGTGGGGGATTTCTCGGCAACCAACGCTGCGATCGCCATCGTGATGCTTGTGGAGAGCGGATTTTCGCTGAACGACATCGGACTGAGTTTGGGGACAACGGCAACGATTGAGGTTTTTGTGCCCGGCCGCGCCGAGATTGTCTCCGGTGACACCGGGCCGACCTTTTTCGTGGATTACGGCCACACACCCGAGGCCTTCGCGCGCACACTCAGTTCGCTGCGCGCCCTCACTCCGGGTCGACTCACCATGGTGTTTGGCGCCGACGGTGACCGAGACACCACCAAGCGTGCCGACATGGGACGCATCGCGGCTACGGGTGCCGATGTCGTGGTCATTACGGATTTTCACCCGCGAACTGAGGATCCCGCCGTAATCCGCGCCGCCCTCATGCGCGGTGCTACTGAGGCCGGCTCCGGCGCACAGCTTCACGAAATTGCCGATCAGCGAGAAGCCGTGAGGTTTGCCCTTGTGGGAGCCCAGCCCGGCGACACGATTCTCTATGCTGGCCCAGGGCACGAGGACTACCAAGAAATCAACGGCACCAAGATTCCCTATAACGCGCGCGAGGATGTTCGCCTTGCGCTGCGGGAGGCCGGCTGGCCACCAAGAGAGGCGCACCAATGATTTCCCTCACGCTCGGCGAAATTTCGGATATCACCGGCGGCCGCCTCTACAGTCCGGCGGGTGAGATCGACGCGAGTCTTGTGCTGAGCGGACAGGTCGACACTGATTCACGCGAACTGGCCACTGGCGACATCTTCTTCGCCAAGCCGGGCGAATTCACCGACGGATGGAACTTCATCGGCCACGCGCGGGATGCCGGTGCCGCTCTCGTTGTCTCTGAGCGGGAATCAGAGATCGACATCCCACAGATTATTGTCGCGGATGTCGTTGTCGCCCTGGCCGATCTCGCTCGCGAAGTCGTGGCTCGCGTGCGTCGCAGCGGACGTCTCACCGTCATCGGCATTACCGGCTCGAATGGGAAGACGACAACAAAAAACCTGCTCGGCGCACTCTGCCAGCGACTCGGCCCCACGGTATTCGCCAAGGCGTCTTACAACAACGAAGTGGGGGCTCCTCTCACCATGTTGCGCGTTGAGCATGACACCCGCTACCTCGTTCTCGAACTGGGTGCCAGTGGCATCGGGCACATTGCACGGCTCACCGACATCGTGGCCCTCGACATCGGGGTCGTGCTGATGGTGGGACTGGCCCACGCGGGAGAATTCGGCGGTTTCGAGCGGACCGTGATTGCCAAAACGGAACTCGTCCAGGGCATTCTGCCCGGGGGCACGGCAGTTTTGAACGCCGACGACCCTAACGTTGCCGCCATGGCAAAGGTTTCGCCCGACGCCTTGGTGTGGTTTGGTCGCGGTGCGGCAGCCCAGGTTCGCGCCACCAGTGTCGACACCACCCTGTCCGGAACGACGTTCGAGTTGCACGCCGCCGATGGTTCGGTGTCACGCGCTGTGTTCCCCGTTATTGGTGAGCACCATGTGATGAACGCCCTGGCGATGGCCGCTGTCGCGGGAGTTCTCGGAGCACCGCTTTCGCTTGTCGTCGAGGTCTTGGCAACCACCACGCGAGCGGAACGCTGGCGAATGGAAGTGCTGGGCGGTGCGGGCGTGGTTGTGATCAACGACGCCTACAACGCCTCACCGGATTCGATGGCCGCCGCACTGCGAACACTCGCCCGTCTCGGTGACGGCTCGAATAGGCGCATCGCCGTGCTCGGAGAGATGAGTGAATTAGGTGAGTACTCGGGCGAAGAACACGACGCCATTGCCCTATTGGTGGTCAGGCTCAATGTCGATGTCCTCGTGGTTGTTGGTGCCGGCGCACGCCGCCTGTTCATTTCGAGCATCAACGAGGGTTCGTGGGCAGGTGAAAGCGTCTACTTCGAAACCTCCGACGAGGCATACGATTACCTCATGACGATTTTGCGCGACAACGACATCGTGCTCGTCAAATCTTCGAATTCAGCCGAACTGCGCTTTCTCGGCGACAAGCTGGGGGAGACTTTCGCGTGATCACCCTGCTTGTTGCCGGAGCAATCTCGATGTTTCTTTCGCTCTTGGCTACACCCCTGTTCGCCCGCCTTTTTCGCTTTATCGGGTGGGGGCAGTACATCCGCGATGACGGTCCCAAAGAGCACCACGTAAAAAAGGGCACCCCCACAATGGGCGGCATCGTCATCATCTTCAGCGTGGTGGTGGGTTATTTCCTTGCGTGCTGGATCACGGGCAGCAGCGTGGAGCTGTCGCCCCTGCTGGTGCTGTTCATGATGGTGGGCCTCGGAGTAGTGGGATTCATCGACGACTTCATCAAGACACACCGCAAAAACACCCTGGGGCTGAACGGATACTTCAAGGTTTTGGGCCAGATTGTTGTCGCCGTGGCTTTTGGGTTTCTTGCCATCAACTTTCCCGATAAGGACGGACTGACGCCCGCAACCACCAACATTTCGTTCCTGAGAGATTTTGAGTTTTCTTTCCTGTCGTGGGGTCTGGTCATAGGCTCAATTGCTTTTGCCGTCTGGGTGGTGATCATGGTCACGAGCACGTCAAACGCCGTGAACCTCGCGGACGGACTCGATGGTTTGGCCTCCGGATCGGCAATCTTCGTTGTTGGTTCGTTCGTCATCATCAACTTCTGGCAGTTCAGCCAGTCGTGCTTCCGACCCGACCTCGACCCAGACGTTGCCTATAAGTGCTATGACGTGCGCGATCCCATCGACATCGCGATCATCGCTGCGGCCATCGTGGGCAGTCTCATCGGTTTCCTCTGGTGGAACACCTCACCGGCAAAGATTTTCATGGGCGACACCGGCTCGCTTGCCATTGGTGGGGCGCTGGCCGCCCTCGCCATCCTGAGCCAGACCGAGTTGCTGTTGATTATTCTTGCTGGCCTCTTCGTCATTGAGGCCGGATCGGTGATTATGAATCGGACCTACTTCAAGCTGACGAAGGGTAAGCGAATCTGGTTGGCCAGCCCCATTCATCATCACTTCGAAATTAAGGGCTGGGCCGAGATTACTGTGGTGGTGCGTTTCTGGATCATCTCCGGGCTGTTTGCCGCAATTGGTGTGGGCGCGTTCTACCTCGAGTGGCTTTCGAGATAGTCACCGTGCCCGCAGACCTCACACTTCTCACGAGTTGGTACTCCGACTGGCGGGGGCTCCGTGTCCTCGTTGCCGGGGCAGGGGTGACAGGCTTTGCGGTTGCCGACACCCTGGCCGAACTGGGTGCACGTGTGGTGATTGCCACGGACGCCATCGACTCCCTGCGCGCAAACATGTGCGAGGTCATCGGTGTCGACGTTGCCCTCACCTCACCGAGCGACCCCGTTCCACCCGGAGTCTCAGATTTTGACGCAGAGGTGATGGTCGTATCGCCCGGTTACGCTCCGCATCATCCACTTATCCGGTGGGCGAACGAGCGCGGCATGGCAATCTGGGGCGACATCGAACTGGCGTGGCGGGTTCGGGACAAGGTGCGCGCCGCCGACTGGATTCTCGTCACCGGGACGAACGGAAAGACAACGACAACGCAACTGACGGCGGCCATGTTGGCCGAAGCCGGTCATCGCGTTGCGCCGTGTGGCAACATCGGAGTTTCAGTTCTGGACGCGGTGCGCGACCCCGAGGGTTTCGATGTCTTCGTCGTGGAACTGTCGAGTTTTCAACTGCACTATGCGACGGGCCTCGAACCCTACGCGGCCGTGTGCCTCAACATCGCCGAAGATCACCTGGACTGGCACGGATCGATGGAGGCCTACATCGACGCGAAGGCGCGCGTCTACTCTCACACTCGTGTCGCCTGCGTGTACAACCGAGCCGACGCACACACGCTGGCCATGGTCGAACAAGCCGAGGTTGTCGAGGGGGCCCGTGCGATCGGCATCGGCCTCGATACTCCCGGACTCTCAGATCTCGGAATCGTGGACGGAATTCTGTGTGACCGCGCTTTCCTCGACGACCGGCGCGATCGCGCACTCGAGCTGACCACGATCGACGAGCTCCGGGAACACGGCCTTGCCTCACCCCACATCGTGGTCGATATTCTCGCGGCGGCGGCGCTGGCGCGCTCCTACGGCGTCTCTCCGGAAAACATCTCTGACGCCCTGTCAACGTTCACGCTGGATCAGCACCGCTATGAGACGGTGGCCACACGCGACGGGGTGACATGGATTGACGATTCGAAGGCCACAAACCCGCATGCCGCCGACGCCGCGTTGCGCGCAAATGAGTCGGTCGTCTGGATCGTGGGCGGAATGCTCAAAGGCGT
>DBCH01000036.1:14438-17570 GCA_002292955.1 Microbacteriaceae bacterium UBA963
GAACGAAATCTCTTCCACGACGCTTTCGGGCGACACGCGCCTGAAGTCCACGTGGTGGATATCGATACGGATGACACTAGTGAGGTCATGGCGTTAGCCGTTCGCGCGGCAGGTGCCTTGGCTGTTGCGGGCGACGTTGTTCTGCTGGCGCCGGCCGCGGCATCAATGGATCAATTCGCAGACTACGCGGAACGTGGGCGCCTCTTTCGCGAGGCGGTTCTGTCACAGATAGGAGGTGAGGCGGATGACGAGTCCGCCTCGCGCCAAAGCTAAACCTTCGGGGGAACAGCGCGCTCGTTCGCAGCGGCCCTCGCTCGGCACCGTCTTCCGCGCCGATTCGTCGAACTACTACATGCTCCTGGGGACGACGCTTCTCCTCGTCTTTATTGGACTGATCATGGTGCTCTCTGCGTCGTCGGTTGACTCATACCTCACGGACAACAACTTCTTCATGGGATTTCTCCGACAGGGCGCCTATGCCATTGCCGGCATTCCCCTGATGCTGCTGGCAAGTCGGATGCCGCCGAGTTTTTGGCGTCGATGGGCGCGAATCGGTGTCCTCATCGGCATCGGATTCCAATTGCTCGTGGTGTGGACGCCGCTCGGTGTTGATTCGGGCGGAAACCGAAACTGGCTGGCCATCGGAGACTTCACGTTTCAACCCGCAGAGCTACTCAAACTGGCCCTCGCCGTATGGTTGGGAGTCATGCTTCCCGTCGCGATGGAGCGCTACGGCGCAACGTGGCGAGTGCTGCGCCCGCTCATTCCCGCCGCCATAATCGTGACCTTCGTTCTGGTTGGCGGCGACCTCGGTACGGTGCTCATCATGTTCTTGATGACCATGGCGGCCCTCTACTTTGCGGGCGTTGGTTGGAAGTTCATGATGGTGCCGATTGGCCTCGGCGCCTTGGGTGTATTTGCCATGTCCGTGTTCAGCCCCAACCGGATGGCGCGTATTTTGTCCTTTCTCGGGGCACCCTGCGTTGATGATTCGGGCGCCTGTTGGCAGCCGCTGCACGGAACCTGGGCCTTGGCCAGCGGGGGCATTTTCGGTGTGGGGCTGGGCCAATCCCGGGCCAAGTGGTCGTGGCTCCCGGCTGCCGATAACGACTACATCTTTGCCATTGTGGGTGAGGAGCTTGGCCTCATCGGTGCTGTCGTTGTGATTGCCCTGTTTATCGCCCTCACGGTCATTTTCCTGCGCATTATTCGGGCCGCCGAAGACGACACGACGCGCATTGTTTCCGGAACCATCATGGTCTGGCTCGTGGGTCAAGGATTCTTGAACATTGCCGTCGTGCTGGGTCTGATGCCGGTCCTCGGGGTGCCGTTGCCCTTCGTTTCTGCGGGTGGCACGGCCCTCGTCTCAAGTCTTGTCGCGGTGGGTGTGGTGCTCTCGTTTGCCCGCACCCAGGGGCGGAAGACTCTGTGACCACCTACCTATTGGCTGGCGGAGGAACGGCCGGTCACGTGAACCCGCTCCTAGCTGTTGCGGCCGAGATCCGACGCCGCGAGCCGCAGGCCACATTGATTTTCTTGGGTACCGCTGAGGGGCTGGAGAGTCGACTCGTTCCGGCGGAGGGTTTCGAGCTGCAGGTGATACCGCGCCTCCCGTTTCCGCGTCGCCCTGATAAGCGCGCCTGGAGATTTCTGCGGGGATGGCGCGGCGCCGTGTCACGCGTGGAAAAGTTGATTGCCTCCCGGGGAGTTGATGTGGTCTTTGGCGTGGGGGGCTATGTCGCCGCGCCTGCGTACGCGGCCGCGCGTCGCGCGAAGGTACCACTGGTGATCCACGAGGCCAACGCGCGTCCGGGACTCTCGAACGCCTGGGCCGCCGGCTTTGCCACGCGTGTGGCGGTCGCCATCCACGGCACTCGTCTCAGGCGCTCCACCTGGGTGGGCATGCCCCTTCGTGCCGAGATCGCGGCCCTCAACGTCAGTGACCGACGCGCGGCAGCCTGCCGTCGCTGGCAACTCACGCCCGACCTGCCCGTGCTCCTTGTGACCGGTGGCTCACTGGGGGCACGCCGCATCAATCTGGCCATCGCGACGCTCGCTCCGAAGATACTGGCTGCCGGTTGGCAAATCTTGCACATCACCGGCGATCGAGACGCTGGACTGGTGACCAGCAGCCAGCCCGGATATGTGGTCGTGGACTACTGCGACAACATGGCCGACGCTTTCGCCACGGCATCGCTGATCGTGTCGCGTGCGGGGTCGTCGACGCTGGCTGAAATCACGGCCCTCGGAATTCCCTCAATCCTGATTCCCTACGCCTCCGGCAACGGTGAACAAGAGCTCAATGCCGCCCCCGTTGTGGCTTCGGGTGGCGCCGCGCTCGTGCCCGATGCGCGCACTTCGGCTGACACCCTGTGGGCTGTTGTCTCTCCGCTGCTGAGTAATCGTGACGCTCTGGCGGCCATGGCAGCGGCCACGGCCACGGTCGGCACGCGCGAGGGGGCGGCTCGCACGGTGGACCTCATCGGCGAGGCACTCACCGAATCGCTCAGGTCGGCATCGTAGGTTAGTGGTAGCTCTCGCGCCCGGCGAGAGTCCGAGAGGTGAAGAACAGTGATTGAGCCCGATCACTCGGTGTTTATGCCGGAGAACGTGGCAGCTGCCCATTTTGTGGGCGCTGGCGGTTCCGGCATGAACTCTCTTGCTCACATGTTTCTGGACCGGGGAATAGTTGTTACCGGGTCAGACGTTCGTCCGTCGGCGGCGGTCGACTCGTTGCGTTCCCGCGGAGCACAGATTCACATCGGCCACGATTCCGATCACGTGGGTGACGTGGACGTCCTTGTCTATACCGGAGCACTCTGGGCAGACAATCCCGAATACCTTGCCGCCGTCGAACGCGGAATTCCCGTGCGGCACCGATCGCGGGCTTTGGAGTGGATTGTGCGGGGCCAGCGGCTCATCTCCATTGCTGGCGCGCACGGAAAAACTACATCCACGGGAATGGCCGTGACCGCCCTTCTCGAACTCGGCGAATCGCCGACATTCGTCAACGGCGGAGTAATCCAGACCATGGGTCGCAGTGCGGCGTGGGGAACGGGTGAGCTCGCGGTTATCGAGGCCGATGAGTCTGACGGCACCCTGGTTGATTACGACACGGCCATCGCGCTGATT
>DBCH01000023.1 GCA_002292955.1 Microbacteriaceae bacterium UBA963
ACGCCCGCGGCGCACTATTGGATGGGCGGGGTGGCCACCGACGTGTGGGGGCGCAGCAACATCGAGGGGCTCTACGCGGTTGGCGAGGTGGCCTGCACGGGCGCGCACGGGGCCAACCGCCTGGCGTCAAACTCCCTGCTTGAATCGCTCGTGTTCTCGTTCCGGGCGGTCTCCACCATTGGGCAACCGTGGCCGGCGGACGCACCGGCCGAGCGCTGGCGCGATTCCGGGCCGCTCGACGTCATTGAACTCGACAAGCGCGACATCTTGGCCAAGCCCGACTCGGGACGCCAGGTTGTTGACCGCGTCGAGCTCCAAACGCTGATGTGGGACGACGTGGGGCTCGCGCGAACGGGTGAGCGCCTCGAGGCCACTCGCGCGCGTCTACAGTCGTGGCGCGCGACGCAAAAGAAGCACCGCTTCTTTCCCGACTGGGAGGATGCCAGCCTGCTCGCGCTCGCACACGCGGTGACCGCCGCGGCCGCCGCGCGCCACGAATCGCGCGGCGCCCACTACCGACTCGATGACCCGGCAACGAAAAGTGAGATGGCTCGCCCCATCATCGTGAAACGGAGGACCTCATGACGCACGACGTTCCGCAACTTGATCAGACCACCGTTGACGCGAAGGTGGCTGAGGCGCTGAGTGAGGATGCACCCACCGGCGACGTCACGGTGGACAACATCATCCCCGCCGACCTGAACGCCACGGCAACGCTCGTGGCTCGCGAGCCGGGCGTCATGGCCGGCGAGCAACTTTTTGACGCTGCCTTTCGGCTCACCGACCCGCGCATCGCGATAGATGTCGTGATTCGCGACGGCATGCCTTTTGCGGCCGGCGATGGCATTGCCACGGTTACCGGGCCGGCGCGCGGCATTCTGACCGCCGAGCGAGTGGGTCTCAATTTTGTGCAGCGCCTCAGCGGTATCGCCACACTCACGCACCGTTATGTTGAGGCGGTGGCCGGCACGGGCGCGGTCATTCTTGACACCCGCAAGACCACCCCCACGCTGCGCACCTTCGAGCGACACGCGGTGCTCTGCGGTGGGGGCACGAACCATCGATTCAGCCTGTCGCACGGCTTCATGGCCAAAGACAACCATCTTGCCGTGCTCGCTGCCGGGGGCAAAGACCTGAGCGTCGAGCTGCAACGTGTCAAGAGCGAACTTGCCGCCGGAATCCCTTTCGAGGTGGAGGTTGATCGCCTGGACCAGATTGATGCCGTTCTTGCGGGCGGTGCCGACATTGTGATGCTCGACAATTTCTCGCTGGATGATCTTGCCCGAGCGGTGGCGCACATCGGGCGTCGTGCGCGCACCGAGGCCAGCGGGGGCGTGAATCTCGATACCGTGCGAGCCATTGCCGAGACGGGCGTGGACACCATTTCGGTGGGGGCACTAACTCACAGTGCGCCCGCCCTCGACCTCGGGCTGGATATCGTGCTCGCTCCCGAGGGCTAGACCCGGCCATGTCAGCTGTCTACCTCGACAACGCGGCCACCACACCCGTCAATCCGGGAGCGCTCAACGCCGCGTGGCCGTTTCTCACCACCGAGTTTGGCAATGCCTCGAGCACTCACGAGTTGGGCGAGCGCGCGGCCACGGCCCTTGCCGATGCCCGGTCACGCGTGGCACAGGCTCTCGGGGCCCGTGCCGGCGAGATTGTCTTTACCTCGGGCGGAACCGAGGGCGACAACTTCGCCACGCTGGGGCTTGCCCTGGCCAACCCGCGCGGCCAGCACATCGTCTCGGCACGCACCGAACACGAGGCGGTCTTGGCATCGCTCGAGTACCTCGAGCGCGTGCACGGTTTTGAGGTCACGTGGCTCGATGTCGCTCGGGACGCCTCGCTCTCCCCCGCCGACCTCGAGGCCGCCCTGCGCGATGACACCACGCTGGTCACCCTGATGATGGCCAACAACGAGGTGGGAACCACCCACCCCATCCCCCAACTGGCAGAAATGGCCCACCGACGCGGGGCACTGTTTCACACCGACGCGGTGCAGGCCCTCGGCTGGCTGAGGGTAGACGTGCGCGAACTCGGTGTCGACGCGCTCACCTTCAGCGGTCACAAGATTGGGGCACCAAAGGGCAGCGGTGCCGTCTACGTGCGTTCGGGGTTAGCCATCGAGCCCCTGCTGCACGGGGGCGGTCAGGAGGCGGATCGACGTTCCGGCACGGAGAACGTTGCGTGGGCCGTGGCGCTGGCCACTGCGCTCGAACTCCTTCCCGAAAGCGACACCGAAGGCCCGCGCGTTGGTCAGCTTCGCGATGCGTTCATCGACCACGTGCTCAGCACTGTTCCCGAGGCGCGCCTGACCGGTTCGGCGCAGGACCGACTCGCGTCGATCGCGTCCTTCACGCTCGCAGGCGTTGGCGGCGAAGCGATTCTGCTTGAGCTTGAGCGGCGCGGTGTGATTGTGTCCAGCGGTTCGGCCTGCGCTGCCGGCCGCGACGATCCCTCCCACGTGCTCATGGCCTGCGGCTTTAGTGAGGACGAAGCGCGCACCTCGGTGCGGTTTAGTCTCTCCCACTCGACCACGGCAGACGACCTCGCACGGGCAGCCCGTGCGCTGAGCGAATCCGTGGCCGAGGTGAGCGGG
This sequence comes from Microbacteriaceae bacterium UBA963, assembly GCA_002292955.1. Lineage (GTDB taxonomy): Bacteria > Actinomycetota > Actinomycetes > Actinomycetales > Microbacteriaceae > UBA963. The sequence continues at coordinate 2,603 of DBCH01000023.1, forward strand.
ATGGGTCGGTAGCCCTCAACCCTATCCCGACGTCCCCCGAGTGACCCTCGTTAGGGCTCGTATGCCGCGAGTGCGCGATCCAGGAGACTGAACAACTGCTCCCGAACCTCGTCACGCGTTGAAATCTCCCGCGTCCAGGGCAATCGCACGGCGGTGTCTTCGTCACCCACGCGCGCAGAAAAGTCCACACCCGTCTCGTCGAAACCCACCATCGTGGCCGATGTCGCCTCGCGCAACCCGCCCAGCCACTGCACCATGACGAGATTGTTCTCGGCCTGGTTGGCATTCATATAGCCACACACACCGGTGATAATCTCCGGATCAAAACTCATTTTTTCGCCTCCGCGATAACCTCGACCGGCCACGTGCTCGTCGGCTGTGACGCAACCGCTTGCCGTAGGGGTTAGTTTATTAGGGTGAAAACCTTCGCCCGTCTCGTGCTCGCAAAACCCCTGGTTTCGCTTCTTATCTTCATTGCCCTCATTGCCGGGGCCAGCGTGTGGGGCTTGCAGGCGTTCTCGAGCCTTCAGTCCGGCGGCTACAGCGACCCCGACTCTGAGTCGGGCCAGGTGTTCGCGGTCCTGGAGGAAAACTTCGGCAACGATCCGGTGGATCTGGCCATCATCGCTGACTTCCCGACGAGCGTTGATTCCCCGGAATCTCAGGCCGTGGCCGAGAGAATCACCAGCAAGCTCGAGGGCATCGAGGGTGTTCGCGAGGTCAGTAGTTACTTCTCCCTGGGCAACCCGCCAACGCTGAAGAGCATCGACGATAAGGCAGCTTATTTTCTGATTCAGTACGAGGAGACCGCGTCGGGCTCAGAAGAAACGTCACTCATCCAAAAGACCGCGGGTGCCTCGTTCGAAAATGTCGACCTGAACTACACGGGCATTCGCGCGATGGCCAACGCCTTGAATGAGGGCATCTCCGAAGACATCGCGCTATCCGAGAGCATTGCCATACCCCTCTGCATTATTCTGCTGCTCTTTGTTTTTGGTTCTGTTGTCTCGGCCGGACTCCCCCTGTTGGTCGGCGGCGCGGCCGTGCTCGGTGGTTTCTTCTTTGTCTGGGTGGCCACGCGATTCACCGACGTGTCGATATTCTCCGCCAACCTGATTACCGCGCTCGGACTCGGGCTCGGTATCGACTATGCGCTGCTGATGGTGAACCGTTTCCGTGAGGAGCGCGCACGCGGCCTCGCGGTGAAGGATGCGGCC
>DBCH01000001.1 GCA_002292955.1 Microbacteriaceae bacterium UBA963
CGGTGGTGTAAGAGACCACCAGCAGTTCGTGTGAGCGAGCTGGCTAGGTAAACCTCGTTCGGAGCAAGGTCAAACAGAGAACGCTATGGCTGCTCGTCTAGTTCTCGGGTAGGCCGCTAGAGGATCGTGGTAACGCGATTGACGAGAGAGATGACCGTCTCGGACCTTCGGGTCTAGACAGAACCCGGCGTATCGGTCGGCCCATCCATTTGTGAACCTGATTCGCTCACGTGCCAAACTCCGAGAGTGTGAGAATCTCCGGTCCGGTTTCGGTCACCACGATGGTGTGTTCAAACTGTGCCGTGATGGAGCGATCCTTGGTGAGAACCGTCCAGCCGTCATCCCAGATGTCCCACTCGTAGGTGCCGAGGGTCAGCATGGGCTCGATGGTGAAAACCATTCCCACCTTGATTTCCCTGTCGTAGAGCGGTGCGGAGTCGTAGTGCGGAATGATCAGGCCTGAGTGAAAGTGCGTTCCCACGCCGTGCCCGGTGTAGTCACGAACGACTCCGTAACCGAAGCGTTTCGCGTAGGACTCGATGGCGCGCCCAATGATGTTGACCTGTCGCCCCGGAGCTACGGCCTTGATTCCGCGCATCATTGCCTCGTGCGTGCGTTCCACGAGGTCGCGCACCTCGGGTACCGGCTCGCCGACCACAAATGTTCGGTTTGTGTCGCCGTGCACTCCATCGAGGAACGCTGTGACGTCCACGTTGACGATGTCACCGTTCTCCAGAACCGTGTCGTCCGGGATGCCATGGCAGATGACTTCGTTGAGTGAGGTGCAACTGGATTTGGGATATCCCCGGTAACCCAGCGTCGACGGGTAAGCGCCGTGGGAAACCACGTAGTCGTGGGCGAGGGCGTCGATGTCGTCGGTGGTCATTCCCGGAGCAATTGCCCGACCAACGGCATCGAGGGCACCTGCGGCGATGCTCCCGGCCACGCGAATGCGTTCTATGGTTTCGGCATCGTAGGTATCGTCGCCCGCGTAGGTCGCCGGTGCCGTTTTGCCCACATACTCGGGACGAGAAATTGCGGGAGGAACGGCCCGCATGGCGCCGAGCGTGCCCGGAATGAGCAGACCCTGGGTATTCTTCGGCATACACTCAAGCCTATGGGCACTGACTCAGTAGAAAAGTATTGGTACAACCTGGCCACGGGCATCGTCGAATACGGCCGCCTCAGTCCTTCGTTTGATCGCGCCGGGCCGTTTGACACCGCCGAAGAGGCAGCGAACGCCCTCGAGGTCTTGCGCGCAAACTCTGCGAAGTGGGACGAAGAAGACCGGGCCGATTGAACCTAGTCTTCGAAGCTGTGCTCGGGCCCCGGGTATGCGCCTGATTCAACGTCTGCGCGGAACGCGACCGCGGCGTCGTGCAGGGTCGTGGCCAACTGCGCATACTGCTTGACGAAACGCGGGATGCGTCCGGTGGTGAGCCCGGCCCAGTCGGTCCAGACGAGCAATTGTCCGTCGGTGTGTGGCCCAGCTCCCACACTAATGGTGGGGATGGTCAGCGTTTTCGTGATGCGTTCCGCGAGCGATGCCGGCACCATTTCGAGGACGACAGCGAAGGCTCCCGCCTCCTGGCAAGCCAGGGCATCGGCGACAACCCGGTCTGCTTCGGAGCCGCGCCCCTGAATCATGTGACCGCCCAGGCCGTGCTCGCTCTGCGGCGTAAAGCCCACGTGCGCCATGACGGGGATGCCCGCCTCCACGATCCGTGAAATCTGCTCGGCTGAGCGCACACCACCCTCGAGTTTGACAGCGTGTGCGTGCGTTTCTTTCATGAACCGCATGGCCGTGCCGAGCGCCTGCTCGGGGCCCTCCTCGTAGGAGCCAAAGGGCATGTCGGCCACCACAAGAGCGCGCGTGACACTGGTGGCCACCGCGCGGGTGAGGGGAATGAGTTCGTCGACCGTGACGGGCAGCGTGGAATCGAAGCCCAGCACATTGTTTCCCGCTGAATCGCCGACGAGCAGAAAGTCAACACCGGCGCCATCAAAAATTCTTGCGGTGAGCATGTCGTAGCTGGTCAGGCCGACAATCTTGATGCCTTCGGCCTTGGCGCGAGCAAAATGGCGAATGCGCACCCTTTTGCGGGGAGCTGCTTCTTCGTCCGTGGCGGTCATGGGCTCAGTCTACGTCGCGCTACTCAGCGCGGTCGCGGCGATAGGTGATGGGCAGGCGGCGGTCTCGGCCGAATGACATTTCAGAGATCTTGGGTCCGATGGCACCCTGGCGTCGTTTCCACTCGGCTCGATCAACGAGATCGATGATGCGGTCGACTTCGCTGGACTCAAACCCGGCCGCCACAATGTCGTCGCGCGCCGAACGGTCGGTGACATACATCGCCAAAATGGCGTCGAGAATCTCGTAGTCGGGAAGAGAATCTTGATCGACCTGTCCGGGGCGCAATTCGGCACTGGGCGGTTTGGCAATCGAATTCTCGGGGATGGGGGGTGTCTCGCCACGCTTGCGTGCCTCGTCGTTGCGCCACCGGGCGAGTTCCCACACCAGCATCTTGGGCACGTCCTTGATGGGCGCAAACCCGCCAACCGAGTCGCCGTAGATCGTGGAGTAGCCCACGGCAATCTCTGACTTGTTTCCTGTGGTCAGCACGAGTTGTCCAGACGCATTTGAGAGCCCCATCAGAATGACCCCACGAATGCGCGCCTGCAGGTTCTCGGCGGCGACGCCCTCCAGTTTCAGCTGTTCCTCGAGGGTTGCTACGCCGTCGGCGATGGGTTCGACCCGGTACTCCACGCCCAGTCGCGCGGCGAGGTCAGCGGCGTCGTCTCGGGAGTGATCGGACGAAAAGCGCGAGGGCAGTGATACGCCGGTAACCCGCCCCGGCCCCAGTGCATCGACGGCCAGGCTGGCACACACGGCGGAGTCGATACCGCCCGAGAGGCCGAGAACGACACCGTTGAAGCCGTTCTTTTCGACGTAGTCACGAAGCCCCAAAACGAGAGCGTTCCAGACTGACTCTCTGGCGTCAGTCATTGTCTCCTGGGCGCTTACGGGTGGCAGCGGGGGATGCGTGCGCTCAATCACGGGCACGTCAATCACCGTGACGTTCTCGCCGTGTTGTCCCGCCCGCACGCGCGCGTCGGGGAGTTCTAGGTCAACGACGAGAAGGTGCTCGGCGAACTTGGGCGCGCGGGCGATCACCAGACCCCCGGGGCCTGTCACAAAGCTGTCCCCATCGAAAACGAGGTCGTCTTGTCCGCCAACGAGATTGACATAGGCCACATGCGCGTGCGTTTGCTCAGCACGTCGAGCCACGAGGGGCACGCGCACATCATCCTTATCGCGCTCAAAGGGCGAACCGTTGATGACCAGAACGAGTCCGGGTTTCTCGGCAGCAATCGCTTCAACAGGCCCGTGGTCGTGCCAGATGTCCTCACAAATGGCAACGGCAACATCACAGTTGTTGACGCGCAGAATCGTGACGCCCTCGGCGGAGCGGAAGATGCGGTACTCGTCGAAGACGGAGTAGTTGGGCAAATGGTGCTTGTTGTAAATGCCGATGATGCGGCCGTCGGCAAGGATGGCCGCGGAATTGTGCGCAATGGCGTGCTCAACGTGACGAGCGCGGTCGTGCAAAGGACCGCTCGGAAAGCCCACGATAACGGGCGTGTCACCGAGTCCTTGGGAGGCAAGCGTCAGAGCCAACGCTTCGAGCGCTTGATGTGCCCGGGCCAAGAACTCCGGGCGGAGCGCGAGGTCTTCGATCGGGTAGCCCGTCAATGACATCTCGGGGAAGGCAATGAGGTCTGCTCCCTGGTCGCGGGCATCACGAGCCATGGCGACGATTCCCGCCGCATTGGCGGTCATGTCGCCCACACGGGGATTCGTCTGCCCCAGCGCGACACGAAGTAACGGCATAGCGATTAGCCTAGTAGTGACCTACAGAGAGGGTTTGTCGATGGACAAGCAACAAGACTTCGTTCTGCGCACCATTGAGGAGCGAGGCGTCAAGTTTGTGCGCCTGTGGTTTACCGACGTCGTCGGCACGTTGAAGTCGGTGGCCGTAGCGCCCGCCGAGGTTGAGGGCGCTTTTGCCGAGGGTGTGGGCTTTGATGGCTCGGCCATTGAAGGGCTTACGCGGTCGTTTGAAGCAGACGTTCTGGCACATCCCGACCCCTCGACGTTTCAGATTCTGCCGTGGCGAGGCGACGTGAATCCCGCGGCACGCATGTTTTGTGACATCACGACCCCCGATGGTCAGCCCGCTCAAGCCGACCCACGCAACGTGCTCAAGCGCACGTTGGCCAAGGCGGCAGACAAGGGCTTCACGTTCTACACGCACCCGGAGATTGAGTTCTACCTGTTGAACAATCCGGATTGGCGAAACGGGGGAGCGCGACCCATCGATCAGGCTGGCTACTTCGACAATGTGCCGGGCGGGAAGGGACACGATTTCCGTCGCCGTGCCGTGCGCATGCTCGAAGACCTGGGAATTTCGGTGGAGTACAGTCACCACGAGGCCGGACCCGGTCAGAACGAGATTGACCTGCGCTACGCAGACGCACTGACGACTGCCGACAACGTCATGACGATGCGCACAGTCATCAAAGAGGTGGCTCTCGAGCTCGACAACTACGCAACGTTTATGCCCAAGCCGTTTGCCAATCACCCCGGATCGGGCATGCACACGCACCTCTCGCTGTTCGAAGGCGACACCAACGCGTTCTATGAGGCCGGAGGCAAGTATCAGCTCTCCAAGACGGGACGTTCGTTCATCGCGGGCCTGATGGCTCATGCTCCGGAGATTACGGCTATCACGAACCAGTACGTCAACAGCTACAAGCGGCTGTGGGGCGGCGACGAAGCCCCGAGCTTTGTCACGTGGGGTCACAACAACCGCTCGGCACTCATTCGCGTTCCGCTGTACAAGCCGAGCAAGTCGCAGAGTTGTCGCGTGGAGTACCGGGCCATCGACTCCGCAGCGAATCCCTACCTCGCCTTTGCGGTGATGTTGGCGGCCGGCCTCAAGGGTATTGAGGAGGGCTACGAACTCGCGCCCGAAGCAGAAGACAATGTGTGGGAACTCACCGACGTTGAGCGTCGTTCGCTCGGCTACAAGCCCCTCCCGTCAAGTCTTGACCACGCCATCTCGCTCATGGAGGACTCCGAACTGGTGGCAGAGACGCTGGGCGAAAAGGTCTTTGACTACGTGCTTCTGAACAAGCGTCGTGAATGGCGTGAGTACCGTTCGCAGGTCACGCCTTTTGAGCTCGAGCGCAACCTCGACATTCTCTAGGACGAGGCGTGTCGGAAGCGCTGGCACTTACTGACCTCGCGAAGGCCGGATTTACCGACCTCCGAACCGGCCGTGAGGGCGTCGAGAGGTTAAGCACTCTTCTCCGGTGTGACGTCTCGGTGGTGTTGTCGACACTCAGTGTCGCCGCCGAACCTGACCTAGCCGCCGCTGCTCTCGAGGATATATTCCGCAAGGACCCAGATTTGGCCAAGCGGTGTGGCGCGGATGTCGTCTGGCTTGAGTCGCTCGTGCGGGTGATTGGAGTATCCCGCGGACTCGCGGAGTTCCTCATCCGTCATCCGGGACGGGTTGAGAGTCTGCGGGCGGTGTCGACCGATTTGGACACTGCCGAAGAAATGACGCGACGCCTGCTCGCGAGCGTTGGGGCAGACAAGGACGGGATTGCCGGGATCCAGGGCGACGAGGCCAGGGATGCCCTACGCGTCGAGTACCGAACGATCGTATGCGAAATTGCCGCGTGTGACCTTTCAGCAGATAAGGCTACGAAGGTCTTGGATCAGGTGGCTCGCGCTCTGGCTGATGCCGCGGGAGCCGCCATTGAGGCGAGCCTTGCGGTGGCTCGTGCCACCCTGCTTGCTGAGGGTGTCTCTCGTACGGAGTTGAACGACCTCGCGTTTGCCGTGATTGGCATGGGTAAGTGCGGAGCCAGCGAGTTGAACTACGTGTCCGACGTGGATGTGATCTACGTGGCCGAATCTCGAAACGAAGAGTCGCTCACGACGGAGAAGGCGCTGACTCACGCCACAAGGCTTGCCCAACTCGCCGGGCGCGGAATCAATGATTCCGGACAGGAACCCGGCCTCTGGGAGGTGGACGCCAACCTCCGTCCCGAGGGAAAAGCGGGGGCACTCGTGCGGACGCTTGATTCTCACCTCGCCTACTACGAGCGGTGGGCCAAGAACTGGGAGTTTCAGGCGCTTCTCAAAGCACGCGCCATTGCTGGGGACCGTGACCTTGGAGCGCGTTACGAAGAGGCTGTTGCCCCGAAGGTGTGGAGCTCGGCCGGTCGTGACGGTTTTGTGGACCAGGTGCAACGCATGCGCGAACGCGTCACCGAGAATATTCCGGCAGACGAGGTGGACTACCAGATCAAACTCGGTCCCGGCGGGCTTCGTGACGTTGAATTTACCGTGCAGCTTCTCCAACTGGTTCACGGCCTTCACGACGAGCGTGTGCGCCTTCGTGGAACCATCGAATCCCTCACGGCACTCGCCGACGCCGGATATGTGGGGCGTGCAGAAGCGGCCACTTTTGCCGAGAGCTATCGACTCTTACGCGTGCTCGAACATCGTTTGCAACTCCGCTATCTGCGACGCACACACCTGATGCCCGGCGACGACGAAGACCTGCGCGTTCTGGCTCGTGCCAGCGGATTAGAGATGAGCTCCGAGGCTCTGACCGAGTTGTGGCGGTCGACCAAGGTGTCGGTGCGCGCGCTTCACGAACGCCTGTTCTATCGGCCCCTGCTGTCCGCAGCGGCCGCTCTGCCCGATGAGGGTCTCAACCTCACCACGGAGCAGGCGCAGGCGCGATTGGCGGCCATCGGCTTTGTGGACGCCAAGGGAGCCCTTGCCCACATCACCGCGCTCACGTCGGGATTCGGCCGCCGGTCAACAATTCAGCGCGCCATCCTGCCCATTCTGCTTCAGTGGCTGGCCGCCGGTGCCGATCCCGACTTTGGACTTCTCGCGTTTCGTCGGTTGAGCGACGCGTTGGGGGAGTCGCCGTGGTACCTCAAGATGCTGCGGGACTCGCAGGCGGCAGCGGAACGCCTGATGAAGGTGTTGAGCGGTTCCCGATACGTCTCCGACCTTCTCGAGCGCCTGCCCGAGGCCACGGCGTGGCTGGACAGTGACGAGGACCTTGAGCCACGCGATGCGTCGTCCCTGGCTGTCGAGATTGACGCCCTTGTGGCCCGTCACGAAACTCACGAATCTGCCGTCTCGGCCATCCGCGCGATGCGGCGTCGCGAAGTCCTGAGGTTGGCCATTGCAGGAATCGTCGGCGTGGGTGACATCGCCGTTCTGGCCAAAGGTCTGACGGATCTCTCGAGTGCTGTTCTCGCCGGCTTCGTCGCGGTGGCGTTGCGAGATGCACCCGTGAATCCTGAATTTGCGGTCGTGGCAATGGGGAGATTCGGTGGCGGCGAACTCGTGTTTGGCAGTGATCTCGACGTGATGTTTGTGTATCGGGCCACGGCGGCGTGCGTGGGCCAAGAAGCG
>DBCH01000151.1 GCA_002292955.1 Microbacteriaceae bacterium UBA963
GCGGGGGCAGGATTTGAACCTACGACCTCTGGGTTATGAGCCCAGCGAGCTACCGAGCTGCTCCACCCCGCGTCGGTGCTTCAAGATTAGCAGAGGTTGGTGAGTGCCAAAAACCGGGGGTTTCGATACGCCGACAGCGTCGGCTACTCAACCAGCAAACGGGCTATGGCGTAGCCCACACCTTGATTGCCCGGCGTTCGTTCATTTCCACATAGGCCGCGGGGAGTTCTTCCAAGGTCATGCGGCGATCAAAGACATCGCCCGGTGTGATCTCACCCGCAAGCACTGCGTCAATGAGCGCAGGCGTGTACAAACGCGACGGGGCAACTCCCCCAACGAGCCCGATGTTGTGGCGGAACATGCGCCCGAGGGGTGCGCCCGACCCGTGCGGCAATCCCACGAAGCCCACTGTGGCTCCGGGGCGCGCAATGCCGACGGCCGTGGTCATGGATTCCTCTGTGCCCACGCACTCGAGCACCGCGTCTGCGCCCATGCCCTGCGTGAGCTCACGGACTTCGGCGACAGCCTCTTCTCCCCGGGCGGGCACGATGTCGGTCGCACCAAAAGACGTCGCAATGGCCTGGCGGTCGGCGTGACGACTCAGGGCGATGATGCGTTCCGCACCCCTCATGCGGGCAGCGAGGACTGCGGAGAGACCCACGGCACCGTCGCCCACCACGGCAACTGTGTGGCCCGGCTGCACATCCGCAGCCACCGCGGCGTGATACCCGGTGGCCATCACATCGGAGAGGGCCAACAGATGTGGCAACACGGCGTCGGCCGGTCGACCTCCCGGCACAACAACCAACGATCCGTCCGCAAAGGGCGCGCGAACATACTCGGCCTGGGCCCCCTGCGTTGAAAAGACGCCGGCCTCGGCGGCCACGGAACACGATTGCAGTTGACCGTCCCGGCACAAACGGCACTGGCCACACGACGCGAGGAAAGGAACAACGACGAAGTCCCCCACGCGGATGTTACGCACATCCACTCCCACGTCGACCACCTCACCAATGCACTCGTGCCCGATGGCAGAACCCGCGTCACGCGGGTTATCTCCTCGGAAATACCACAGGTCGCTTCCGCACACGCACGTTGCGGCCACCCGAACAATGGCGTCGCGGGAGTCAACGAGTGACGGGTCGGAAGCCTCTTCCACGGTGACGTCGAAGGGCGCGTTGAAGCGAAGAGCGCGCACTAGCCGCCCGATGCCGCCAAAGCGCGATTGAGCGCATCAACAAGCTGCTGGTCTGCCACCCCGAAGGCCGCCCAGTCACCAGCAATCCGCGCTGCCTCACGAGCCGAGATAGCCGCCGACGCGTCTGCAAGAGCCTGGTCGAGCGCCGCGTTGCTTGTGGGTTGGCCGGGCGAGGGACTCGCCGACGGAGACGGAGGCGTCGCGCCCGGATTTGTTGGCTGGTCGACACCGGGAGTGCCGTCGATGCCCGCATCGCCACCGAAGAGCGCATCGAGCGCACCCGCAAGTGTGTCCTCAAACGCAATCTTGTCACCGAACGCTACGAGAACCTTCTTGAGCAGCGGGTAACTGGTGTTACCGGTGGACCTAATGTAGACCGGCTGCACATAGAGAAGTCCGCCGCCGACAGGAAGCGTGAGGAGGTTTCCCTTGAGCACGCTCGTCGAGCCCTGACTGAGGAGGTTGAGTTCACTAGACACAGCGGGGTCGGCGTTGAAGTTGTTTTGCACCTGGCCCGGCCCGGGAACGGTCACGTCCTTGGGCAACGTGAACAGCTTGAGCTTGCCAAATTCGGGATCCACTTTGCCTGCCGTGCTACCAGCGTCCGAGTCGACTACGAAATAACCCGTGAGCACGTTACGGCTATTGGTTCCCGTGGCATCCGGGATGTAGGTGGAATACAGCGAGAACGCCGGCGTCGTTGAACCGGGCGTCTGCATCGTGAGGTAGTAGGGCGGCTGAAAAAAGCTCACCCCGTCGGGGGCCGTGGGGTCGTTCGGGGTGATCCACGCGTCATCGCGGGAATAGAACGAGCCCGCATCGGTCACGTGGTACTGGCCGAGAATCGCGCGCTGGGCCTTGAAGAGATCCGCTGGGTACTTGACGTGGCTCATCAGTTCAGACGACATCTCCGACAGAGGCTTGATGGTGTTGGGGTAAATCTTCTGCCACGTGGCAAGGATGGGATCGGCGTCGTCCCACGCGTAAAGCGTGACCTCTCCGGTATACGCATCAACCGTGGCCTTGACGGAATTTCGAATGTAGTTGACGTTGTCAATCGCCAACGTGCTGGTGGTCCGTTGCGTGTCGGCGATGGCCGCGCCGAGACTCTCCACCCGCGAGTAGGGGTAGTCAGCAGAAGTGGTATACCCGTCGACAATCCAGACGATTTTGCCGTCGATAACACTCGGGTACGGGTCGGTGTCGAGCGTCAGGTAGGGAGCGGCCTTCTGAACACGTTCCCGCGGATTGCGGTCGTAAAGAATCTGCGATTCGGAGTTCACGGCGTCCGAAAGCAGAATTTGTTCACTCTGGAACTTCAGGGCATAAACGAGTCGCGTAAAGAGGTCGCCCAGAACGGGACCGCCATTACCGGCAAACGTTGTGTACGTCTGAGACTCCTCGTCCTGCGAGGGGTAGTCGAGTTCAATCTGCTTGCCGTTATCCGTTCCGCCCACGATGGAATACAGGGGCGACGCCTCACCAAAGTAGACGCGCGGCTCAAACTTACCGAGCACACCCTGCGTGGGAATTCCCGCTTCGAAGAACACCGGCTGGCCCTCGGTGGTGCGCTGCGTACCGTAGGCCCCCACGAGACCGTAACCGTGGGTGTAGACGAGAACGTTGTTGTACCACGACTGTGAGTCGCCCACGCCGGCCTGGTTGAGTTCGCGCACGGCGACCACTGCGTCTTGCACCTTACCGTCGATGGAGTAGCGGTCCACGTCGAGCTGAGGTGAGAACTGGTAGTACTGCTTGAACTGCTGAAGCTGAGCAAACGATGCGCTCACGAGCGAGGGATCGAGAATACGAATATTCGCTGTGGTCTGGGCGTCCTGACGAAGAGCACCGGGCGCGGCATCAGTGACCGCGTTGTAGGGGATCTTCTCCACATCGGCAAGGCCGTAAGCCTGCCGCGTCATTTCGATGTTGCGCGCGAGATACGGCTCTTCTAAGGTGCGCTCGCTCGGTTCAACCACGAAGCGCTGCACAATCCACGGATACGCGACACCGAGCACCAGCGCGCTCACCAGAACGAGGCCTGTGCCAACCAGCGGCAGACGCCACCTCCCGGTGAATGCCGTCACCACAAAAAGCAGCGCTACGAGCGCGCAGATGATGGCCAAGATCTGCAGACCGGGAATTGTGGCATTGACGGTGGAGTAGCTGGGACCCGTCAACAGACCCGAGGGGTCGTTCAGGGTGCCGAACTGGTCGAGGTACAGGCTGATGCCCTGGAGCATCAAATAGACGGCGGCGGCGATCGCAATCCCAATGCGGGCACCCTTGGCCACACGCAGCTCACGGCGCGAAATGCGGAGCGATCCGTAAACGAGATTGGTGATGATCGCAATGACGAGGCACAGGAACGTAATGGCCGAAGCAAACCCGACCACGGACTGGTAGAACGGCAGAGAGAAGAGATAGAACGACACGGGCAAGTTGAACTGCGGATCCGTCTCGGAGGTGGGTACCTGGTTGAGGAACAACAGCGTTGTCTGCCACCGTGAGGACGCCCACATTCCGGCGAAGATGCCGATCACTACGGGAATGACAATCGTGAGCAGTCGACGCACGGGCTCGACTGCCTGACGATAGCGGTCCATCTGGTCGTTGAGTCGGGCGTAGACGGGCCGCATGCGATAGGCAGTGGCGATGGTCAGCCAGATTGCACCACCCATGAGAATGAAGCCCACGAAGAAGGCCACTGTAGAGCCCACCCACTGAGTGAACAAGACGCCCTCGAAGCCCAGCTGGGTGAACCAGAGCACGTCGCTGTAGAGACTGGCAAACGTAAAGAACGCGATAATCAGCGCGACGATAACGACGACACTGATGATGATGGTACGACGCGTGCGACGCGGGGGGGTCTGTGTAGACACGAAACGTGAGCCTTCCGTAGGCGGGTTTGGTATTTATCCTAGGCGCGGATCAGGCCGCGCCGCTGTGAAGTAACCGAGCAAAAGTTAGCGGCAGGTGGGCAGTGCGCTGATTGCCGCGTCATTACCCGACGCCACCGTTGACACCGCGGTCACGGCCTCCGTCATCGTGGCCACGGCAAAGACCTGAAGCCCCTGCGGCACATTACCCACAATCTCGTCGCAGTTGTCGAGGGGTGCCAAAAAGTACGGTGCCTGTGCCGCCAGAGCTGAATAGAGCTTCTGTCGGATGCCGCCGATGGGGCCAACGTTTCCCGCAGCGTCAATGGTTCCGGTTCCCGCAAAATTCTTGCCGCCGGTCATTTCTCCCGGGGTGACCTTATCCACAATCCCCAGGGCGAACATCATCCCGGCGCTGGGTCCGCCCACATCGTTGAGCGAAATCGTCACCTCGAATGGATACTTGTATTCTGTCTGGCCCACGAGCCCGATGAGCGTCGTGCCGTCATCCGACACGGGCGTCAGTGTGGTCACGAGCGCGGCACCGTCGCGAATCACCGTGATGTCCACCGGATTCACGGACCCGGCATCCTGAAGGGCCGAACGAAGTTCGTCGATGCTCGACACCGGCACATCGTTCAACGCGATCACGATGTCGTCGGGCAGGAGCACACCGTCGGCGGGCATACCGGCCGAGGTGCTCACCACGACGGCAGTGGTCTCGAGCGTGTATCCCAGATAGGTCATGGCCGCCGCGACGGACTCCCCCTGCGAGTCAACCATTTCGGCCGCGTTCGACTCGTCGCGCTCTTCCTGCGTCTGGTCTTTCGGATAAACGTACTCAAAGGGAATGACCGACTGTGACGGGCTGAGATAAGCCTGGATGACGTCGAACCAGTTGGGCATGTACTCGGGCGTGCCCTGGAGGCATACCGTCAGGAGGTCGAGCGCTCCCGATGTGGGGTAGGTCTTTGTTCCCGAAATCTCGATGAGCGGCTCGGTGCCTTCCTCGGTGGGGATCGGCGAGCAGTCCTCGAAGACTGATTGGTTGCCGAGCGTGTTCCACCAGGGGCCCGGTTGCTCCAGGGCGAAGGGCACGGGGATGGCGGTAAAGGCAAGTGCGAACAACGCCGCGAGGGACACTAGGACGACACCCCGTGTGCGCCACCGCGCGCGACGACCCGAGGGCGTTGGTGCGTGCCCGGGCTGTGCGTTGTCGTTCTGCGAGAAGAGTGTCACGAGGCAATCTCTGTGTGGGGCGCTTCGGGGTGTTCGCCGTCGGCGCACTAATCCCCAAAGCCTAGGGGCTTTCTCGGAGGGTGTTAGGGCTAGCGTATAAGTCGTAACCTGAAAGGTGGCTTGAGGGCACGTGACCGATAACAACGAACGCGACCCCGAAGAAGAATTCCGCGACATGCTGCGCGGGTTCCTCGAGGGCCGCGAAGGGATAGACCCGAGCAAACTGGCCGGTGCCGCCGGTCTGCCCACCGACCCGGATGCCATCTCCCGAATGATGGCGCAGTTGCAGGCCGCCATGAACGCGTCCGGCAGTGAGGGCATTAACTGGACGATGGCCATGGAACAGGCCAAGTCGATTGCGCTCAAGAGCGTGATCCCCGTGACGGCAATTGCCCGGGCCGAGATCGACCAGGCTTTCCATGTCTCCGCCCTGTGGCTTGCGGAAGCGTGCGACCTCTCCGACACCGCCGAGTCGCCCCAGTTGCTCACTCGCATGGAGTGGATTGAGCAAACGTTTCCTCTCTGGCAGCAGCTCGCCGAACCGGTGGCGCTCAACATCTCCGAAGCGATGACCACCGTGCTCAACGACCAGGCGCCCGAAGAGATGAAGGGAATCATCGCGGGCGCGAGCAACATGATGCGTCAGGTGGGCGGCACGCTCTTCGCCATGCAGCTCGGCCAAGTCTTGGGACAACTCTCCACCGAGGTTGTCTCGGGTGGTGACGTGGGAATTCCGGTTCTGGATACCGGACGGGCAGCCCTGCTCCCCCAAAACATGGCCGAGTTTGGCGAGGGCCTGGACATCCCGATGGATCAGGTTCACCTCTACCTCGCCGTTCGCGAGACGGCCTATGCCCGACTCTTTCGGCACGCCAAATGGTTGCGCCTCAATTTTCTTGCCGGTGTCACCGAGTTCGCCCGGGGCATCAGCATTAACCAGGATCGACTCGAAGAAATTGCGAACAACTTCGATCCGGCGAATCCCGAAGAGCTGCGTGACGCCATCGGCGCCGGCGCACTCATTCCCCCGAAGACACCGGAACAACAGGCCGCCCTCGATCGCCTCGAGAATCAGCTCGCGCTCATCGAGGGCTGGGTAGACGTGGTCACGACCGCGGCCACGACGCGCCTGCCCCGCGTTGATGCCATTGCCGAAACGGTTCGCCGCAGACGTGCCTCGGGCGGCCCGGCCGAGTCGGCGCTCGCGTCGCTCGTGGGCCTCGAGTTGCGACCACGCCGCCTGCGCGACGCCGTCAAAATGTGGCAAAGCGTCACCGACGCGGTGGGCATTGAGGCGCGTGACGCGCTGTGGGATCACCCCGATGTGGTCCCCACCTCGGAAGATCTCGACAATCCGGCCGGACTCATCGCTCGGCTGGAATCGGCAGCGCGCGGCGAAACGCCCGCGCCCGACGACATGGACAAGGCTCTCGAGGAACTGCTCGACGGCAAGGATTTCGGACCACCACCCGAGAACTAGGCCGCTCAGCTCGCGGTGACCGCTGCGTTGAGGCGCTACCTGCGGACACTGCGTGTGGATGCTCCGTGTGGACGCTTCGCCGCCGCCGATTCGTGAGACCTGCATGATGCACCCATGAAGCGGATTGACCCTCGATTGCCCCTGCTGTGGCGCACCCCCTCCGAAATTCAACTGGGGTTCGCCTCGCCCCGCGCCGTACTCTCGGACCTCACCCCCGCCGAGGAGTATGTGGTGTCGGCGCTGCACTCGGGCGTGAGCGACGTCTCGCTCCGCGCCCTGGGCACACAGCGCGGCATGTCCGATTCCCAACTGTCGGATCTGTTGGCGCGGGTGGCACCCGCCCTCGAGTCCACCGGCAGTGCCGCCTTGCCGCGAGTCGCGGTGGAGGGCAGTGGGCTCGGTGCCGCACGAATTGCACACACGCTCACGGATGCCGGCTTCTCGATGATCGGAGCACCTCAGCTCAGGGGCGACTCCGGCGGCGATTCGCGTTCACCCAGAACAGGTGCTGATGCGACGCCCGCCATCGCGATTGTCGTCGCGACAATGGTGCTCGCCCCAGAGCGATGCGGTCGTTGGTTGCGTCGGTCGATTCGACACTTGCCCGTGGTGTGGCTCGATACCGAAGTGCACGTTGGACCGCTGATTGACCCCGGCCGCACGGCCTGCTGGCACTGCATCGAGTTGACCCGATGCGACGTTGATTCGGCCAGGCGCGCTTTGGTTACCCAAGCCGCCGGACGACCGGCGGCCGCTGAAACCAATCACATCACTCAGGAGGTAGCTCTGCGCGTGACGCGCTGGCTCGATGGCTCCGATGTTCCCGAGCCAGGACGAGCGCTTATTTTTCAGGTGTCTAGCGGTCGGTGGCGCCCGATGGCGACGACACCTCACGCAGCGTGTTCGTGCCACACTCCGCGAGGAAACGAGACCGCGTTCGCGCTCGTCGATGGCCCGAACCCGACGCCGACCACGACAGGTGAAGTCGCTCCTCCGCGCGGGTAAGCGCCACGTAGAGCAATCGGCGCTCCTCGGCAACCGCATCAATGCCCGTGGCGTAGCTAATGGGAATCAGGCCCTCGGCAACCCCCACAATGTAGACGGCCTTCCACTCGAGTCCCTTCACCGAGTGGATAGAAGCCAGAGTGACCGCGTTCATGGTGGGTTCGTGTCGCGCGTCGGCCCGCGCCTGCAGGTTGTCGGTGAACTCTCGCAGCGTCGAGCCTTCGGGCGCATCGTCGGCCATCTCCACAATGGCGTTGAGGGCCTCCCACTTGGCACGCACAGCTCCCGAGGATTCGGGCGCAGACTGGGTCCAGCCCAACGCCCGCATCACGTCGCTGACCGACTTGAAGAGCGGCTCGTCGATGGGATTGACGGCCGAACCCCGCAGGGCCAACAGCGCGCGCTTCACATCCGGCAGGTCAAAAAAGCGAGTGGCGCCGGCAACCTGGTAACTCACGCTGGCTTCTGTGAGGGCACGCTCGAGGTTTCCGGACTGTGCGTTAGTGCGATACAGAACGGCGATGTCAGAAGCGGCCAGACCCGAGTCGATGTCGGCACGAATCCGAGCAGCGACGCCGTACGCCTCTTCGTGGTCCGAGGCGAAGGAGGAAACGGTCGGGACGGGTCCGTCTTGGCTGCGTGACTGCAACACCAGCGCGCCCGCACGATCGCGCATCAGCTCATTGGCCACGCGCACAATGGGAGCGCTCGAACGATAGTTGCGTTCCAGCCCGACGGTAATCGCGTTCGGAAACTCATTTTCGAAGTTGAGAAGGTAGTCACTCGTGGCGCCCGTGAACGAGTAGATGGTCTGACTGGCGTCTCCCACAACGCACACGTCGGTGCGATCTCCGCGCCACAGCTCAAGCAACCGGTGTTGCAGCGGCGAGACGTCTTGGTACTCGTCTACGACGAAAAAGCGATACTGCTCGTGCACCTGTAACGCCACGCGTGGCTCGCCCTCGAGAAGACCTGCGGTCAGGAGCAGAACGTCTTCGAAGTCAATCGACGAACGTTCATCTTTTATGCGTTCGTAGGCGCGTTGAACATCGATGCACTGATCAACCGTGAGGGTTCCGGGCATCGAACGTGACGCCGCGCGGAGAGCGTAGGCATCGAGGGTGAGGTTGTTGACCTTGCGCCATTCCACCTCGGCTGCCACGTCTCGCAATGAGGCGGTGTCGAGCTTGAGCCCGAGCGTTGCGGCCGCTTCGGCCAGCGGGCGCCCCTTGCCGTCGATGAGTCGCGGCGCGGGAACCCCGGTGATCTGCGGCCAGAAATAGTTAAGTTGTCGAAGGGCTGACGCGTGGAATGTGCGCGCCGAAACGGTTGGTGCACCGAGCTCACGGAGGCGGGTGCGCATTTCCCCGGCCGCGCGCTGCGTGAAGGTGAGCGCGAGGATGCGTTCCGGCGAATAGGTGCCGGTGGCAATGCCGTAGGCGATGCGGTGGGTGATGGCACGAGTCTTTCCCGTACCCGCGCCCGCGAGCACCCGCACGGGACCCCGGAGAGCCGTGGCCACTTGCCGCTGTTCATCGTCGAGCGCGGAGAGAATGTTCTCCGGATCTAACGCTTGCCCAGCCACGTGTCCTCCTGCGCGATCGATGCGCCGAGCCAGTCCTCAAGGAGGTGACGCGCAATCGATACCGGACCGGGGAGTTTGATGGAATCTGTTTCCGCCGCCGCGGTCAGCTCTTCGCGCGTGAACCAGCGCAATGAACGGATTTCTTCCCCATCGGCCATGATGGCGTTGGCGTCCTGACCGTCGGCAAGCTGCGCCCTAAAGCCCAGCATGAGTGACGCCGGAAACGGCCACGGCTGCGAGGCGACGTAGGTGGGGTCGACCACCCGCAGGCCACACTCTTCGAACATTTCTCTCACCACGGCATCCTCGAGGGACTCTCCCGGTTCCACATAGCCGGCGAGGAGAGAAAAGCGGTCCTCCTCCCAGAGGGCGTTATTGCCGAGCAGCACCCGATCGTCGGCATCGGTTACAAGCACGATGATGGCTGCGTCGGTGCGCGGAAAAATCTGCGTGCCCGCATCATCAACGCGAACCCACCCTGCTTGCTGCGGCTGAGCCGACTGTCCGCGCTGTGGCGAAAACGAGTGCGAACGGTGCCAGTTCGCCATGGCCACAGCCTGCGTGACGAGTCCCACGTCAAGCTCGCCTAAAGCTGGAGCCATGAGCCTCAGGTCGCGCCACTGCGTTGTCGCCACCGACGAGACAGCGGCGTCGAGAGCGGCGTCGGCTGTGAAAACTTCGTCGGTGAGGACCGCCACGAATGCCGAACCCTCGTGGTGGCCGAGGTAGACCTTTGTGAGTCCGGTTGCGGCCGCCGGCGACAGGTAAACGACATCGTCCTGAGACGCGAGTGTGGAGTTCTCGTGCACCACTAACACCCGTGTTGCGGGGTCATTCCAGAGTTCCTCAAGCAGCAGTGGCTCGGCACGTCGGACGGCGTTTCGGTCGTGCACCTGCCGTGCAAGTGGCAAGCGACGGCGAATTTCGTGCGACATAGAATCCTTGATTGTTGTGAGACGACGTCCGCATCGAAGTGCGTGGCGTTTCGCGCCTTCGGGCGCTGGGCAACCTAGCCTAAAAGCATGGCTCGTTCTCAGTTCACTTTAGCGGCGCTCGTGGTCTCGGCCGTTCCCGATTTCGACCCTGCCCGGGTCACGCCCGTGGCAACGGGGATCGATGCCGACTTCGAATCAGCACTGGTCACCGATCACACGGGGCGCGCGGTCATCGTTCGTCTTCCCACATCTCGGGCCACCGAGCAATCCCTGACACACGAACTTCGTGCGCTCGAAATTCTCACGGCCGGCGTGCGCTCACGCTTGGGCTTTGAACTCCCCACCGTCTGTGGGCGCGCACCCGTGGGCAACACGTTTGGCCTGGTTTTTGATCTGTTGCCGGGAGACGTGATGCAGATGGACGACATCATGGCCGGCACGGTCGTACCCTCCGCTATTGGGCGAGCAATCGCCTCGATCCACGAATTGCCCGCCAACCTCGTCTCTGATGCCGGGCTCTCGTATGTGTCCGCGACGGCCTCACAGCAGCGCGCCCGCGACGTGGTGGAACGTGCTGCGGCAACCACCATGCTCCCCGATGCCCTCGAGACGCGCTGGAGTCGCGCCGTGGTTGACACCAAGATCTGGCAGTTCGACCCCACCGTGATTCACGGGTCACTGGGTGTGGGCAACTTTTTGTTCGGCGAAGACTCTGTGAGTGCAGTGCAGGGCTGGGGCACGCTTCACGTGGGCGACCCGGCCCTCGATCTGATGTGGCTCACAAACATCGACGACGACGCAGCTGGCGAAGCCTTCCACGCGTACCAGCAGGTTCGCCTCTCGAGCGCCGACCCAAACATTCGACGTCGTGCGGTGCTCTACTCCGAGTTGGAGATCGCCAAGTGGCTTCTCCACGGTGTTCGCGAACGCAACACCGAAATTGTTGAGGACGCCACCGAGATGATGGAGAGCCTCGTGGCGACCATCGGCGAAGAGCCCGTCAATACGGTGGGAGTGGGAACCGAACCCATCATGACCGTGAACGACGTTGAGCACATGCTCGACGTCACGCCTCCGGCACCGAAATAGGTTCATCCGGCGCTTCACTACTCAACAAGCCCAGCCACAGTTCTTCGAGCTCAATATAGGTGAGCAATCGCTCGGGGCGAACCACAACGTTGTCGGCAACAAAGTAAAACACCGCATCAATGTTCTCCTCGGCGATTCCTGTGTAGCTGGCATAAGCCGCCCGGTAGAGCGCGAGTTGATAGGCGCGGACGGCCAAGTCTGCGGCGTCGCGCGGCGCCTTGCCCGTCTTCCAGTCGACAATTTCGAAGCGGGAGTCGGCGTTTCGCTCGGCGCTTGCGTCGGCACCATCGGCCCGGTACACGGCATCGAGTTTGCACACCACCACGTTCGGCCCGAGCGGGAGGTGGATTTCTGTCTCCACATCAACGGGTTGTCGTCCGCCCCACGGCGACGCCTCGAAGGTGCGCTGGAGCGCAGCGAGGGCGGACGCGTCGGACGCGTCAATGGCATCGGCCGCGAAGTCGTGTGCGCCCGGGAACTCCACCGCGTCGATGTCCGACTCGTCAAAGAGGGTCGGTGCATCCTGGCGGAGGGCACGATTCTCCACCCACGTGTGAAAAAGAGTGCCGAGCATCGTGGCGCGATAGGGCTGCTGTGGCATCGGTCGTCCGAGGGGTCCGGCAACAGGCGGCGCGGCTGACGCTGCTGAATCAGACGCAGGGGTGAGCGCTGAAGGTGGCGCCGTGTCTGTGCCCGAGCGCGCGGCCACGCCGGCAGCTACGTAGTCTTTGAACGCCGACGCGGGAATGCGCTGGGGAAGCGGTACGCGGGCGTCGGCCGTCAGCCGTGCGTGTCGCTCGGCGATGAGCAGCTCGATGTCGGATTCGAGCTGCGACGTCTCACTGGGTGGCGTGGAGCGTTGCGTCGCACTGGCTGAACGCACCAGAGCGGCGGCAGCTCTGACCCGCGGTTCGCGAGCACCCAGTGGTGGGAGCGGCCAGACGACCGATGCCGCGCGCGGGTCCCAGGGGTTTTCTGTTTCGGTGGGCTCCTCGGGAAGTGGGTTCGTGGCGAGGCCCGCCTCAATAATCTCGGCGAGATAGATGCTCGGACTGCGCTGAGTCTTGCCCGACGCCCACCACGATCCGCTGAGTAGCAGGTCTTGGGCCGAGCGCGTGAGGGCAACGTAGGCAAGGCGTCGCTCCCCCGTTTCGTAGCGCGTGCGCGCCGAGGCAAGGTAGGCCTCGTAGGAGTCTTCGAGATCGAGCTGGTCAACCGCATTTTCGAAATCCCACAGGGTGCCGAGATCCGCCTTGTCCGCGCGCAACTGTTCGGGCAGCGCGCCCACGTCGGTCCACTTTTCGATGTTTGTGGTGACCGTCCGCTTGTCGTCGGCAATCATGCGGCCCACCGCAACGAAGTCCCATTCCAATCCCTTCGAGCCGTGGATGGTGAGCAACTGAACGACGTCGCCCTCAGGGCTCTCTTCCACGGGACTCAACCGCTCACGTCGTTCAACGTCTTCGATCCACGACAAGAACGCCCCGAGGGTGGGGTTGTCGTCGGTTGCCATGAAGGCCGACACGGTATCGAGGAATGTTTCGACGCTGGCCTCGCCCGCCGTGAGTCGATCGTTCGCCGCCAACTCCACATCGAGATTCATTTCGGCCATGACGAGCCGAACGAGGTCGCGCAGGTTCATGCCCGCGTACCGCCTCAGGCGCGCGATAACACGCCCGGCGTGTTGGAGGCGTTCGAAGCCCGTGGCACTCAGGCTCGCAAACGCACGGTGAGTGGGATCGGTTGCCGTCGTGATGAAGTCCAGGGCGTCGATCAGGCTCTGGCCGTCGGACGCAGAGACCGATTCTTTGAGCTGCGTGCGCACCTCTTTACTCAGGCGTTGCAGGCGGTGGTCGCGATCGGAGAGCCATCGGGCCGTCGACTTGAGAGCCCGCAGATCTCGGGCGGCGATTTGCCAACGCGCGCCGGCAAGCAACCGGATCAGCTGGCTATCGGCACGCGTGTCGTGCATGACACGCAGCGTGCTAACGATGTCGACAATGACGGGTTCCATGAGCAGCCCGCCGAGACCCAGCACGTGCGTCGCAATGCCCGCGTGGTCCAGGGCCAACTTGAAGTGCATGAGATCGGCGGTTTTTCGCGTGAGCATGGCCGCCGTTGGTCGTTTGTCACCCGCGGGCCATTCGGCAAACTTTCGCCGAAACCACGACGCAACGTCTGCCGCTTCTTCGGTGATGGTCGAGGGAAAAACAACGTCGACGCTGCCCTGATGCGCTTTTCCGGCAACGAGTTCGAATTGCGCTTCCGATGCGGACGAGGCGCGTGGCAGCTGCCTGGCCACGAGGTTTGCGACGTCGAGTATCTGTTGAGCGTTGCGCCACGACCGGGACAGCGTGCACAGTTCACCGGGTTGCCCACCGGCGAATGCCTCGAAGAACCGATGGGGCAACATGTTCGACGCACTCGCACCGCGCCACCCGTAGATTGCCTGATTGGGATCACCCACCGCCATCACGGTGCGCTGCGCAAAGACACTCGAGAGCAACGCCACCTGAACGCTCGAGGTGTCTTGATACTCATCAAGAAGAACAAATTGATATGCCGAGGCAATCTGCTCTCGCACGACCGGGATCTGAACGAGTTGATGGGCATAGGCAATCTGATCGCCAAATTCGATGAGGTGCCGGGCCTTCTTGAGGTTTTGGTAGGCCACCACCACGTCGCACAGCAGGTCGAGCTTGGCCACGACCGCGAGACCCTTCTTGTACTTGTCCTGGGCCACTCGGTGCGACGTACCGCGCGTGGTGATGGGGAGGTCTGTGACGTGCCCCACGAACTTTGCCGTGAACGCCCGCAGCTGGTCCGGGCCGATCATGTTGTCGGTCAGTGCGCGAGCCAACGAGAGCGTGACCTCAATCACGGAGTTCAGCGTCATGTCGAGCCCGGCCAGATCGGTGCCCGAGGAGTCGAGAACGGCGCGTCGAGCGAGCTGCCATGCGGTGGCCTCGGTCATCACGGCGGCCGAACCATCCACTCCCACGAGGTGGGCAAACTCACTAAAGATGCGATTGGCAAAAGAGTTGTAGGTCGTCATACTCGCCGAGAACAGTGCCGCAGCGGAATCATCGCCGTGGTCGCCCGGAATCATGTCGCGCCAGGCGAGGGCGTCTAAACCAAAGCGCACCCGCGCTGCCAGAGAGGTGGCGGCCCGACGCGTAAAGGTGAGGCCAAGGATCTCGTCGAGCCGCGCGTGGCCGTTTGCTACGAGCCAGAGCACCCGCATGGTCATGGTCTCGGTTTTGCCGCTCCCCGCACCGGCGGTCACCAGCGTGGTCGTGGACGGGTCGCTCGCCACAATGTCTCGCTGCTCCGCAGTGAGCTCGACGCGCGGCTTTGCCTCGGAGCGAACTCCGGCGCGACGATCGAGTTCCTGACTCCAGGCGAACGTGGCGTCGGCAATGTCTTGGGCCGAATAGGTCATGCGCTCACCGCCGAGACCGTGTGAATGCGCTTGGCGTAGGTGCTGTCGAATTCTCCGCGCTCTTCGCGGGTAAAGATCACCGCGGTGAACGAGCTTGCCGCCATGCCTTCGGCCGCCTGCGCAACCCTCTGCTCGATGGCCTCCTGCGCTGCGCCGCCCCTCTCGATGGCGGGCTGCAACACTTCAAGAATCTCGCCCGCGCGCGTTTTTTTCACTGCCTTGTCGTCGACCATCAAGATTCCCGCGCCACCGGACTCGGCGCCCGGCGCCACCTGGTCACCGAGCGGGCGCGGTTCGCTGCTCTCGGGGTCGACATCAACCGTCTCGCGTATCTCGTCGCGAACGAGAGCGAGCTGATAACACTCGAGTTGAACATTCTCGGCAACGTCGTCCTCTGTCATTTTCATCCTGCCGGTTTTGAGGTCGACGATGGTGACCGTTCCGTCGGGGTTGCGATGCACGCGGTCGATGCGTCCGACGAGACGCCCCACGCCCACATCGAAACTAAAGGAGCACTCCACACCGACAACGTCGACGTTTCTGGAGCGAAGGCCGCTGAGGTACGTGGCCAGATTCGACACCATCGTCTTTGCCCGCGTACGTTCGCGCTCGCCCAGCCACTCTGCCTCAAACGTGAGTTCGTGCCAGCGCTTGTCGACGGCCGCCCAGAGACTCTCGGCGGACAGGTCGGTGAGGAGCTCGTTACCCACGTCTTCGAAGACCTTGTGCACGAGCGTGCCCAGTCCGGTTGCCACGGTTTGGTCGCCACCCACCGTGGAGTCGATGAACCAGCCCAGTTGATTGCGTTCCCAGGCTTCGAGGCGCGAGGGCGAGACGTGGACTGAGATGCCCTCGGCTCGATCGGCTTCGTCGACGATGTCCCGTTCTGTGGATGGCCCGGCAAGGCCGTACCACTCATCGGGATGAGCCCCCGCCACGCCGGCCTCCGCGAGCCGAGCGAGTGCGCGTGCCAGCACCTCTGCTCGATCCGCGTTGCTGGGTGCGGAGGACTCGGTTGACTGCGGAAACTGACGCACGAGTTCGCGGCGAGCAAAACCGGTGATCCCCGACAACGAAAGCGGATACTCTCCAGCATCTGCGTTGGGTTCGACGGCGCCCAGCTCTTCTGCATTCTCGGTCGCCGCTGCCTTTTTGGCATCTGATGTGCCCGTGGGTGAAGTCACGACCTCACGCTCTTTTACCAGCGCGAGAAACGGCGAGGCCATGACATCGGCGCTGTTCGTGGCAGAAACAATGAGCGTGCGGCGCGGCCGGGAACACGCCAGCACGAACATGCGAAGTTCATCGTGCAGAACGGCGAGACGTGCATCTGTTGTGGCCGGAGCACCGCCGGCCCCGTGGTGAGAGCCCTGGGGCACCGAGTGACTGATGAGGTCGTCGAATCGACCGGCGTGAAGAAGCTGACCGCGCAGTCTCAGGTTGGGCCACACCCCCTCCTGAACGGCAACGACAGCAACCACGTCGTATTCGGCGCCGATCACCGAGGG
>DBCH01000045.1:0-2044 GCA_002292955.1 Microbacteriaceae bacterium UBA963
GCACCAACGGCGGCCAGGGCTACGTGCTCGAATACCGCGGCTCGGCCATTCGTGAGCTCTCCATGGAGGGCCGCATGACCATCTGCAACATGTCGATCGAGGCCGGTGCCCGCGCGGGCATGGTGGCCCCCGATGAGACAACCTACGCCTACCTCAAGGGCCGCCCGCACGCACCCACCGGCGCCGACTGGGATGCCGCCGTGGCCTACTGGAACACACTCGCCACCGACGAGGGCGCCACTTTTGACGCCGAGGTGTTTCTCAACGCCGATGAGCTCGAGCCCTTCGTGACCTGGGGCACCAACCCTGGCCAGGGTGTCTCGCTCAACGGCCTGGTGCCGTCGCCCGACGCTATTGAGAACTCCGAAGACCGCGAGGCTGCCGAGCGCGCCCTCGAATACATGGACCTCACCGCCGGCACCCCCATGAAAGACATTGCCGTTGACGCCGTGTTCATGGGCTCGTGCACCAACTCGCGCATCGAAGACCTGCGCCAGTTTGCGAGCATCATCAAGGGCAAGAAGAAGGCCGACGGCGTTCGCGTGATGGTGGTGCCGGGATCGGCGCGCGTGCGGCTGGAGGCCGAGGCCGAGGGCATCGACAAGATTGTCGAAGACTTTGGCGCCGAGTGGCGTTTTGCCGGCTGCTCCATGTGCCTGGGCATGAACCCCGACCAGCTTTCGCCGGGGGAGCGCTGCGCCTCCACCAGCAACCGCAACTTTGAGGGCCGGCAGGGCAAGGGCGGGCGCACTCACCTGGTGTCGCCGCTCGTGGCTGCCGCCACCGCCATTCGTGGCACGCTGTCGAGTCCGTCTGATGTTGGCTTTGATATGACTGGTTTCGATACGATCGCTTCGCGGTCTACTCAACCGGCGACTGGTTTCGATACGACCGCTTCGCGGTCTACTCAACCGGCGGCTGCTGGGTCTACTCAACCGGCGAGTGCGGAAGGCGAGGCGTAGACCATGGAAAAGTTCACCACCGTCACCGGCATTGGCGCCCCGCTGCACCGCAGCGCGGTCGACACCGATCAGATCATTCCGGCCGTGTTCTTGAAGCGCGTGACCAAGACCGGTTTTGACGACGCCCTTTTTCACGAGTGGCGCCAAGATCCCGACTTCGTGCTCAATCAGCCCGCGTATCAGGGAGCTCGCGTTCTCGTGGCCGGCCACGACTTTGGCACCGGCTCATCGCGTGAGCACGCCGTGTGGGCCCTGCGCGACTTTGGTTTTGACGTGGTGCTGAGCCCCCGCTTCGCCGACATCTTCCGCGGCAACGCAGGCAAACAGGGTTTGCTCGCGGCCCAGATCACCGAACCCGACGCCGAAGCGCTCATGCACCTGCTCGAGGCCGCACCGGGCACCGAGGTCACCGTGAACCTTGAAGACCGCACGGTCAGCGCGGGCGACCTCGCTTTCGGATTCGAGATTGACGACTACACGCGCTGGCGACTCATGGAGGGCCTCGACGATATTGGCCTCACCCTGCGCGACGAACAGGCCATCACCGACTTCGAAGCTTCGCGTCCCGCGTGGATGCCCAAGACTCTCCCGGCGAGGCACGCATGAACACGGTAGCGAACGACGCACGCGCCTCGGGCGCCAAGGTAGGTCTCGAAGCCGAGACCATCATTATTCGCGGTGGCCGCCCCCTCACCGGGCGCATCGATGTTAAGGGCGCCAAGAACCTGGTGACCAAGGCCATGGTGGCCGCCATTCTCGGCGACACCCCCAGCACCCTGCGTGACGTTCCCGCCATCAGCGATGTTCAGGTGGTGCGCGGTCTGCTCGAGGTGCACGGCGTCACCGTGACCGACGGCGACCCCGGCGAAATCATTCTCGACCCGAGCCGCGTTTTGTCGGCCCACATGACCGACATCGATGCGCACGCCGGCTCCAGCCGCATCCCCATTTTATTCTGCGGCCCGCTGCTGCACCGCCTGGGCGAAGCGTTCATCCCCGACCTGGGCGGCTGCCGCATCGGCGACCGACCCATCGACTACCACCTCGAGGTGCTGGCCCAGTTTGGCGCCGTGGTGGAGAAG
>DBCH01000045.1:2139-3792 GCA_002292955.1 Microbacteriaceae bacterium UBA963
AGCGTGGGCGCCACCGAACAGGTGTTGCTCACCTCGGTGCTCGCCGAGGGCAAGACCGAACTTGCGGGTGCTGCCATCGAGCCAGAAATCATGGACCTCATCAACATCTTGCAAAAGATGGGCGCCATCATCTCGGTCGACACCGATCGCGTGATCCGCATCGAGGGCGTGAACAAGCTGAAGGGCTACACGCACCGCGCGCTGTTCGATCGCAACGAAGCAGCCAGCTGGGCCTCGGCGGCACTGGCCACCGAGGGCGACATCTTTGTGGGCGGCGCCAAGCAGGAAGAAATGCTCACGTTCCTCAACATCTTTCGCAAGGTGGGTGGGGCGTTCGACATTGCCGACGACGGTATTCGGTTCTATCACCCCGGTGGCGAGCTCAAGCCCGTGGTGGTGGAGACCGACGTACACCCCGGCTTCATGACCGACTGGCAGCAGCCGCTCGTGGTGGCGCTCACCAAGGCGCACGGTGTGTCGATCGTGCACGAGACCGTTTACGAACAGCGCTTCGGCTTTGTCGAAGCTCTGGTGCAGATGGGCGCCAACATTCAACTGCACTCCGAGTGCCTGGGCGCGAGCCCGTGCCGGTTTGGTCAGCGCAACTTTGTGCACTCCGCCGTGATCTCGGGACCCACGCCCCTGCACGGTGCCGACATCGAGATTCCCGACCTGCGGGGTGGCTTCAGTCACCTCATTGCCGCGCTCACCGCAACCGGCACCTCGCGCGTCTCCAACGTGGGCATCATCAGCCGCGGCTACGAAAACTTCATCACCAAACTTCAATTGCTGGGCGCCGACTTCAGCCTCGAGGCGTAAACGTGCGAATCAGCGAGCGGGCAAAGCCCAGCATTTTCTGGATCTACGTGCCGATGGTGCTGCCCATCATGACGTGGCTGGTAAAGTTTCGATTCTTTGACAAGACCAAGATTCCCCTCACCGGCCCCCTGATTATCTCGCCCAACCACTACTCCAACATCGACCCCGTGGTCATTGGGGTAGCCGTGTGGCACATGGGCCGCAACCCGCGGTTTATGGCTAAGGCCAGCATCTTGCGCATTCCCGTGCTCGGCTGGTTCCTCAAACTGTCGGGTCAGATTCCCGTGGAGCGCGGCGGATCCATGAAATCGCAGGCATCGCTCAAGGCAGCCCGCAGGCTGGCCGAGCGTGGCCAGTCGGTGATCATTTACCCCGAAGGCTCGCTCACGCGCGACCCCGACACGTGGCCCATGCGCGGCAAGAGTGGTGCCGTGCGCCTTGCCTTGGAGATGGGCATTCCCATTGTGCCCATTGCCCACTGGGGCACGCAGGCAGTGATGGGCCGCTACTCCAAGAAGATTTCGTTCTGGCCACGCCATACAGTGGATATCAAGGTCGGCGATCCGCTCGACCTGTCGGCATACGCCGGCAAGCCGCTCAACAACGCCACCCTCACGGCCGCCACCAACGACCTGATGACCGCCATCACCGGCCTACTCGAAGACCTTCGTGGTGAGAAGGCGCCTGCCGAGCGGTGGGATCCGGCCACGCACAACCAGGCAGAAACGGGAAAGTTTTGAGTCGCAAACAGGCACCGGTCGCAGCGCGCCGTGTTGCCGTGATGGGCGCGGGCAGCTGGGGAACCACTTATGCCAAGGTGTTGGCCGACGCCGG
>DBCH01000146.1:0-932 GCA_002292955.1 Microbacteriaceae bacterium UBA963
AGGTTGAACCACACGAGCAGACCCACCAACAGCGCGAATCCGGCGAGCAAGGGGTTGTGACCAGCCCCACCAATCACGACGCCCCACGCGACCTTAAGCAGACCGAGACCGATGCCGCCCCAGAGCGCGCCGGCCCACAGGCGGCGTGACGGAATCCTCACGGCACTGAGCAGTCGGATGAGTCCGGCCAGGAGTGCCGTGTCAAAGGCCAAGAGCACGAGTGCGGTCACGATTCTGATGCTCAACGTGAGGGTTGTCGAATCGGTCACCCCAAGAATCTCGAGAAGCCAGGCGAGCGACGTCGTCGAGGTGAGCGAAATCAGCGTGCTGATCACGATCGCGAGGCCAAAGAGCAGTGCGATGCCGATGTCACGGGCTTTGCGCACAACAAAGTTGCCGGCAGCGGGTGGCAGATCAAACATGCGCCGCATGGCCACGCGGGTGTAGTCGAGCCAGTTGAGCGAGGTGTACCCCACGATGAGAAGGGAGATCGCGCTGGTCACCCCCAACGTGGTGCGCGATATCAGTTTTTCGGGGTCAATTACACCGCCGGGCGACAACAGGCCGGGAACGAGCGCGTTGATGAAGTCAGCAACGGACTTGAGCGCGGCGGCGTTGCCCGCCGCAACGAACGTGGCGATGGAGAACCCCACCCAGATCGCGGCAAACGTGGCGAACAGCGCCTGGAACGACATGCCGGCGGCCGAGAGATCGCCACCGCGCGACGAATACACGCGGTAAACGCGATAGGCCGTGAGTTGTTTCACCCACGCCCATGCCCGCTTCACGTGACTATCCTACGAGCGCGCGGAGTCTGCGGTCGGCTACTACTTTGTGAGCCCCAGTTCGACGAGCTTTGCGCTGAGTTCGGCATCCGTGGGCTCCACCTGAACCGACCCGTCGGGGAAAGAAATCACGGGTGTGCTCTTGCG
>DBCH01000146.1:1001-21870 GCA_002292955.1 Microbacteriaceae bacterium UBA963
ATGAAGTCGAAGCTCACGCCGTTGTCGTCGAGTACCTTCTTCGAGCGGTTGCAGTCGGCACACGTGGTGGTACCGAACATGGTGATGTTTTTCTCGTTGAGTTGCATGTTCTCTCCTTCGATAGATGCGTGGTCGTGCTCAAACTAGCGCGCCATGAATCCGCCGTCGATGGGCAGATTTACTCCCGTGACCCAGGTGGATTCATCGCTGGCGAGGTACAGCACGCCGTAGGCGACATCCATGGATGCACCCAAGCGGCGGATTGACTGATTGGCTGTGTTGACCTTCTCGTACTCGGTGATGCCACCGGGAAATGAGGTGGCTACGCCCTCAACGAGGGGCGTGAGCACGGTGCTGGGGTGCACGGAATTAACGCGGATGTTGTACTTTCCATAAACCGCGGCGTCCTGCTTGGTCATCATGGTGACGGCGCCTTTGGCCACGTGATAGGCCGTGAATTCGTCGTTGCCGGTGAGGCCATAGATTGACGAGAAATTGATGATGGACCCGGATTTCTGCGCGATCATGTAGGGCAGGGCGTGTTTGGTGGAGAAGAAGACGCCTTTCACGTCAACCGCAAACAGCGCGTCCCAGTCTTCTTCGCTCAACTCGTGCGTGGCTTTGTCGACACCGATGATTCCGGCACAGTTGACGAGAACGTCGATGGTGCCAAACTGGGCGCCGATTTCCGTATAGGCCGTCGAGATGGCTTTTTCTGATGCCACGTCAACGTCCCAGAACTGGGCCCGACCGCCCTCCGCGATAATGCCTGCAGTCACCGCCTTCCCGCCTTCAACGTTGATGTCGGTGACCGCCACCACGGCGCCCTCGCGTGCGAAGAGTTCCGCCGTGGCTCGACCCATTCCGGACGCGGCTCCGGTAACAACCGCAACCTTATTCTCAAGCCGGCCCATGGAGTTCTCCTTGTGATTTTCGAAGTGAGGTGAGTGCGAGACAAACACGCGAGTGAAAGAGTGAGGGGCCTGTCAGTCAATAAGTATCTGAACTGACAGGCCCGTCTCAATCGGGATCTGGGGGCTAGACCCGATCTGTCACCAGGAGGCAGTGACGGTCTGTGCGGATTCTCCGACTAGGCGAACTCGGGGGCCCGGAACGAGCGGTACTCGTCGGCGACTGCCTGACGGCAGTAATCCTGGTAGACCTGGCCTCCGCCCATGTATACCTGGACCACCTGCTGTTTGCCGGGAACGTTGTCTCCCATGAACCAGGCCTTTGCCTTCTTTCCCTGTTCGTACATGACGGTGGCCTTGGCAGCTCGCTCCGACTCCTTGCCCCACCATTCCTCCGACTCCGGAGTTGCCTCGAGAACGGCGATATTGTTCTTGCGAGCAAAGTCGATGGCGTTGGCCATCCACTGTGCGCCCAGCTGAATGGGAACGGGAAGGTTCGAGTAGGGCGTCTGGGGCCCAAGCGACACCATGAAGTTGGGGAATCCGTTGTACATGATCCCTAAGTTTCCGCCGATTCCGTCGACCTTGAACTTGTCGCGAAGTACCTCGCCACCGCGGCCCACAATGTCTAGGCCAGTCAGGTTTCCGGTCATGGCGTCGAAGCCCGTCGCGCAAATGAGAACGTCGAGCTCGTACTCTTTGCCGTCGACAATCAGTCCCTTCTCGGTGATCTCCGTGATGGGGTTCGTCTTCGTGTCGATGAGGTGAACGTGCGGCAGGTTAAACGCGTCGTAGTAGCCAAATCCGGTGGGAACGCGCTTTCCATTGAACGAGTAATCCTTGGGGCAGAGGAGTTCGGCGGTGGCGGGATCCTTCACGATTTCGCGAATCTTGCCACGGATGAACTCCGATGCGAGTTCGCTCGACTCGTGGTCGGTGGCGAGGTCGTTGAAGCATTCGTTGGCGAAGTGGAATCCACCCTCGTCCCATTTGCTCTCAAAGATGCGCTGACGCTCCTCGGGTGAGACTTCCTTGGCGCTGTGCGTGGCCGGAACCATGTCAACGCCGAAGGGGTGGTTTGCGGCACGTTCCCAGATTTCGTCGTAGGTGGCACGCACGTGGGCGAGCTCCTCGGGCGTCACTTTGGGGTTGGTCGCCGCAACAATGAAGTTCGGCTGGCGCTGGAAGACATAGAACTCACCGACCTCGGGAGCGATGGTGGGCGTGATCTGGATGCCCGAGGCGCCCAGACCAATCAGACCAACCCGCTTGCCCTTGAGGTCGACGCCTTCGCGCGGCCATTCGGCGGCATGCAGCAGTCGTCCCGTGAACTTGTCCAGTCCCGGGATGTCTGGCCAAATGGCGCGAGAAAGCACACCCATGCCAGAGATGAAGTAGGTCGCCGTGACGGTACTTCCGTTGCTCAACGAGATAACCCAGACGTTGTCGGCTTCGTTATAGACGGCTTTGGTCACCCTAGTGTTGAGCATGATGTCCTTGCGCAGGTCGAGGCGGTCTGCCACGAACTTGAGGTAGCCCAAGACCTCTTTACCCGAGGGGTAGCGTTCGGTCCACTCCCACTCATCGCGTACCTCCTTGGAGAACGAAAACGAGTAGTAGCTGTACTCGGAGTCAGTGCGCACGCCGGGGTAGTTGTTCCTCCACCAGGTTCCGCCGACCTCGGCCTCGCCGTCGACAACGATTGTCTTCAGGCCCTTTTCGCGGAGGTGGTGCAGAACGGCGAGTCCGGAGAATCCGGCGCCGATGACGAGAGCGTCATAATCGGGTTTCGTGGTCATGGGTTTTCCTTTCGTGACTTTTCGTGTTCAACATGCCGAAGGGGACAGTTGACGTAAGGGTTGTGTTACTTCTTTCGGCCGGCGTGGTACCACGCGGCCATGAGTGCGATTTCTTCGTCGGCACGTGGGTGATTACCCGCGAGGAAGGGATAGACGTGCTGCATTCCCTTGCCGATGGAGAACGTCACGTCAACGCCGGCGGCGACGGCCAGCTCGTTGAGGCGGACGCTGTCGTCGAAGAGTGATTCGATATCACCGGCACAAATGTAGAGGCGCGGAAATCCCGTGAAGTCTTGGTAGAGAGGATTCGCCATGGGGTTCGTGGGGCTGGTTGCGCCCTCGATGTAACGATCGATGTTTCCCTGCAGTCCTTCGCGGGTGATGAGAAAGTCGGTGTCGTTGTTGGTCTCGATAGTGACCCCGTTGTTCTCCATGTTGAGCCACGGCGACATCGTGATGACCTGTGAGGGGAGGGGAAGCTTCTGGTTCATCATTTCAAAGACCATGCTGATGGCGAGATTTCCGCCAGCACTGTCCCCCACCGGAGTGATGTTCTCGGGCGCGAAACCTTCGGCGAGAAGAGCCTTGTAGATGTCCACGCCGTCGTGAATCTGAGCAGGAAACTTGAACTCGGGAGCCAGGCGGAAGTCGGCAATGAAGCACACAGTGCCGAGCCCCTTGGCGAGGTGACCGCCCAACTTGCGGTGACTTGCCGATGATCCGAGGGCGAATCCGCCACCGTGCATCAGGATGAGCATCTGCTTGGGGTCTGAGCCGGCCGGTGTGGCCAGAATGCCGCGAACCCCACCGATGCTGGTGCTCTTGTATGTCACATTCTCGGGCTCCGCGGTGGCGCGCTGCCAGTCGTCAAAAATGAGCCGCAGGAGCTCTGTCGACAGGGGGGCATCGCCCAATTTGCCGAGCTCCACGATCCAGTGGTCGTAGATTTCGCCCAGAAGGTCTGTTGGCCGCGGTGCCGCCATAGTGCGCTCCTCTTTATGACTCAATGTGAATGACTCAAAGTGAATGAGTCGACGTGATGTTGGGTAGTAAATGACCAAATACTCCGGGCGGGCAACGTGCCACCTGAAGTATTCGTGCCATCTCAGATTGCCGGTAGTTGTGGCGACAAAAAAGCGTTGTCTCAAATTGAGTCACTAGGTTCGCAACGTGACTCATACAGTCCTCAGGTTTTGCTGAAAGAGTGAAGAAACACCGGGGCATCCGCCTCGGATTCGGCTGCCACCTTCACTTTCGTTGGAGGTAGCCGGAGCAATAGATTCACCGAAACCAAAAAGACTGGTCGCCCTGTCAAAGCTGACTACCTCGTCACCATGTGGCGGGGGCGGCACGTCCGGAGGTTTCACCCGGGACCTCGTTCACCCGAGCGGGTGTCCTACCTTTCGCTAGAAACTCAAGAGAAAGAGATCACATGATCAAGTCAAAGAAAGTTGCAGTTGTTACGGCACTCGCCGTAGCAAGCGCGCTTGTCCTGACTGCCTGTAGCGCAGGCGGTTCGGGCGGCGGCGGCGAAGAAGTCAAGAACGAGGTCGGAATCGTCGGTCTGCAAGGTCAGATCGAAGACATCCAGACGTTCTGTGGCACCGAGCCCATCAAGGTTGCATTCGCTGACGGCTTCGGCGGTAACTCGTGGCGCAAGACCACGCGTGCCATCTTCGAAAAGGAAGCTGCCAAGTGCGAGAACATCACGGACATCATCTACACCGATGCCAACGCTGACACCCAGAAGGCCATCGCCGACATTAACTCGCTGGTTGCCCAGGGCGTAAACGTCATCGTGTCCTTCACCGACGGTGGAGACGCTCTTCTCCCCACCATCAAGAAGGCAATGGAGGCCGGTACCGCATTTGTGCCGATCATCGCTTGTCCTCCTGCTGGCGTGCTCGGCGTTGACTTCGTTGACTGTGTCTCCGAAAATGTCAACACCTACGGCTACGGTCTCGCAAAGTGGACCATCGAGCAGATGGGTGGCGAGGGAAACCTCCTTATGGCCGGTGGAACCGCCGGTAACTCCTACTCGCAGGCTGTCTACGACGGCGTGAAAGAGGCTGTTGCTGAGAACCCCGGAGTCACGCTGCTGAACGTCGAGATGGGTGACATCCCGGTTGAGACCAACTGGGAGCCCGGAAAGACCAAGGAAGTTATTGCTGGTCTGATCACCAAGTACAACGGTGCAATTGACGGAATCGTCTCCGACTACGGCGGAGGCTCTGTTGGTGGTATCGAAGCGTTCATCGCTGCTGGTGTTCCGATTCCGCCGTGGTCTGCAAACGACTCGAACCAGTTCGCATGTCTCTGGTACGAGTACAAGGACACGCAGCCCAAGTACCAGATCGCAACCATGTCGTCGCGTAACTGGATGGGTGTACCTGCCCTGCACAAGGGCCTCGCTTGGTACAACAAGCTGGCCAACAGCGAGCCCTCGATCTACGACCTGGAGATCATTGAGGACTCGACCGACCCCGAGAAGATGCCCATTTGTGAGAAGGATCTCCCGAATGACGCCATCAACTCGTCAGGTCTCTCGGTCGCAGAGCTGAACGCTCTCTTCCAGTAGAACCACAAGCACGACCACTCTGGTGCCGGGAGCTCTTGCTCTCGGCACCAGAGTGCACCACACTCGACTTATCCCCACACCACTTCGACGGCGAAGTCTCACCGAGATTGACTCGCTGTCTCTAGCACCCGAGGACTCTCATGAATCGTCTTGAAGGAAAAGTTGCCATCGTTACCGGCGCAGGCCGCGGCATTGGCCGCGCTATCGCCGAAGTCTTCGCCCAAGAGGGCGCCACAGTCATTGCCACGAGCCAATCCGCAAAGCACGACTTTCCTGCCGGCATTGAGTACATGCAGCAGGAAGTCGCTAAGGAAGGCGACTGGAAGAAGGTTGTCGATCACGTGCTGTCGAAGCACGGGCGCATCGACATCCTCGTGAACAACGCCGGCATCATTGCTTACGACCCCCTCACGGAGCTGAGTCTCAAGGACTGGGAGCGCGTCGTGGGTGTCAACCAGACGGGCGTGTTCCTCGGTATGCGTGAGGTTATCCCGCACATGGTCAAGCAGGGAATCGGCTCCGTCGTCAACGTCGCGTCCATTTGGGGTAGCGCCGCCGTTGTCGGCGCACACGCCTACCACGCCACCAAGGGCGCAGTTCTCAACATGTCGAAGAATGCGGCCATCACCTACGCCACCACGGGTGTTCGCATCAACTCTCTGTCACCCGGCTTCATCGAGACCCCGCTGACCGACTCGCAGGCCCCCGAGGTCAACGCCTGGGTCGTTTCGATGACCCCCATGGGTCGCGCCGGTAAGCCGGTGGAGATCGCTCAGGGCGCGGTATTCCTGGGTAGTGACGAATCGAGCTTTATGACCGGGTCAGAGCTACTGATCGATGGCGGTTACCTAGCCCAGTAGTTCGCTAACGTCCCCCGTCTCTTCAACTATCCCTAAACGAGGTAAACATCGTGGCGAAAACGACTAAGTCGCGCACAGCTCCAGCCCCGGCGAGCGAGCCCATATCTATTGAGCCAGACATCACGGTGGCACCGGGAACCATGCTACTCAAGCTCACCGGAATCAATAAGTCGTTTCCGGGTGTCAAGGCGCTCAAGGACGTCAACCTCGAGGTTGTTGCGGGTGAGGTCCACGCCCTCATTGGTGAGAACGGTGCAGGAAAGTCAACCCTCATGGCAGTTGCCTCGGGTGCCCTCGTCGCGGAAGAGGGAACCATTGAGATCGGCGGAGAACCACTCACGCCCGGATCGCCGCGGGAAGCCCGTCGTTTGGGGTTGGCCATCGTTCGACAGGACCCCGCCCTGTTGCCCGACCTCACTGTTGCCGAGAACATGGCCATCGGGGCGGGCCTCACGAGTAAGGGTGGCCTGAAGCGCGCACCGGAGTGGGCCCAAGCACACCTGGACCCGTGGCAGATGGGAATCGATTCGCGCGCACGCGTGTCGGACCTCTCCGTGGAGCAGCGTTTCGTTGTGGAGATTGCCAAGGCGCTTGCGCTCAAGCCCCGCATCCTTGTTCTTGACGAGCCCACGGAGCACCTGAACAAGGAAGAGGTGCAACGCCTCTTCCGTCGCGTGCGCACCATCACCGAGGGCTCTGCCGCTGTGGTCTACATCTCTCACCGCATCCCCGAGGTCAAAGAGATTTCGGACCGCATCACGGTGTTGCGTGACGGTGCCGTCCGCGGCACATTCACAGCCTCGGCGGTGAGCGAGAGCGAGATTATCGAGCTGGTGATCGGCCGCGCTCTGGACACGGTCTTCCCGCCCAAGGGCAAGTCAATTCAGTCGGAGGCCGAAGACAAGCTCGTCGTGTCCAACCTTTCGGGCCGCGGATTCCACGACATTTCCTTCAGCGTCAAACCCGGCGAGGTCATCGGCATCGCGGGGGTTCAGGGCAACGGCCAAGCAGAGGTGATTCGGGCTCTCGCGGGAGTTGAAGCCGCCACCGGTTCGGTCACCATCTCGGGCAAGAAACTCCGCCTGGGAAGCAACTCCGCGTCGGCCCGTGCGGGCGCCGTCTACGTTCCTTCGGACCGTCACGGCGAGGGCGTGTTTATGCCGCTGACCGTGGGCGAGAACATCGTGATGAAGACCCTGCGGGCGGTGTCCACCCTCGGATTCGTTCGCGACTCATGGGTCAACAAGGTGGCGGCCGCGCAGATTGAGCGACAGTCCATCAAGACGCCCTCGACCCGAACGCCCATTTCGTCACTGTCGGGCGGAAACCAGCAAAAGGTCGTGCTCGCGCGCACGCTTCTCTCGGAACCGGAGGTTCTGCTTGCTGAGGAGCCCACGCAGGGAGTGGACGCGGGCGCCCGAGTCGACATTTATCAAATCGTTCGAGGAGCGGCCGACAACGGCGCAGCTGTGGTCATTCTTTCGTCCGACGGCGTTGAGCTCGAGGGTTTGTGCGATCGCGTCTTCATCATGTCGCGAGGAACCATCATTGCCGAACTCGAGGGCAAGAAGGTCACCGAGGCGGAGATCACCCGCGCAGAACTGACCTCGACCACCGAGCGTAAGCGCAACGATGAGCTCCGCTCGCGGTCAACGCGTTTCCGCAACTGGATGCGCGGCGATTCATCTCCCGCCGCGGTTCTGGGTATCGTCGTGCTGCTCATTGCCGGTCTTGTGGGCGCCACAAACGGCGCCTATTTCTCACCGTTCAGTTTGAACTCGATTCTCTTTACGGCCTCAATGTTCATATTGATTGGTGCCGCCCAGCACGTGGTTGTTTTGGGGTCCGGATTCGACCTCTCGGTGGGCCCCCTGCTCAGCTTCCTGGTCGTTATCGCCTCCTTCTTCGTCATAGACGGCGGCAATATCTTCATTGGCATTGGCCTCATGATTGTGGCGGCCCTTGCGGTGGGATTCATCAACGGGTATCTCACCACAAAGTTCAATCTCAATCCGGTCGTCGTGACACTGGCGATAGCCCTCGCCCTGCAGGGAACTCTGTTTACGATGCGCACCGTTCCCGGCGGAATCATTACGCCCGCGGTGACCGACCTCATCTTTGCGAAGATTGGCTTCTTCCCCGTCATCACGATTGTTGCCATTGTGATTGCACTGCTGCTCGAGTGGGGGCTTCGGCGTAGTCGCTTCGGTGTCGAACTGCGCGCAGTGGGATCGCGCATCGAAGCTGCTGAACGTCAGGGCATCAAGGTCAAGAAGGTCCAGCTCATCTCCTACGTGGTGACGGCGTTCCTGGTCATGCCCACGGCCGTGATTCTGATGTCGCAGATCGGTATTGGTGACGGTCGGCCGGGACTCTCGTTCACTCTCACCTCGGTGACCGTGGTCGTGTTGGCCGGCGCCAGCATCTTTGGCGGCCGCGGATCGTTCATCGGCATTATCGCCGCGGGCATCCTGGTGGCTCAGATTCTCAGCGTTCCCACGTTCCTGGGTCTCTCCGGAGCCTGGGGTTACTGGCTCCCCGGCGTCATCACCGTGGGCGCCGCAATTCTTTATGCACAGCTGCGCCGTTTGAGGAGAAAATGATGTTCGCGAAGATGACAACGAGCGCCGATAGTGCTTCGGCCCTGAAAATGGAATCGATGTGGCGTCGGGTTTTGGGCGGCGGGCAGGCTCCCATCTGGATTGCCACGGTCGTGCTCTTTGCCGTGAGCCCTCTGGTCGCGCCCGGTAGTCTCAAGGCATCGGCGCTCCTCAGCATGCTGCCGTTTGCGGCCGTGCTGGCAATCGCGGCCGTGGGCCAGATGCTCGTTATTCAGCAACGTGGCCTCGACCTGTCGGTGCCCGGAATGATGGCCTTTGGGGCAGGACTCGTGACGGGACTGTCGCAGTGGTACGGCTGGCCCGTGTGGGCCGCGATTGCGGGCGCCATCATCCTCCCGGCCATTGCCGGACTCATCAACGGGATTATTGTGACCCGCTTTGGCGTGATGCCGCTGGTGGTCACTCTAGGCATGAACGCGATCCTGCTCGGCACCGTATTTGCACTGTCCAATGGAACTCCGGCCGGAGCTCCGAAGGAAATCGCAGACTTCACCAAGGGGGCGGTAGGCGTCGTCCCCAACGCGTTGATCATTGCGGTGGTCGTTATCGTGGTCGGTGGGTTTATCGCCCAGCGATCAATCGTGGGTCGCAAACTGACGGCCGTGGGCGTGAGCGAGCGCGCTGCCAGCGCGGTGGGATTCCGGGTGACCCTGTACCAGACCATGGCCTACGCCCTGGCCGGTGCGGCCTTCGGTATCGCGGCCATTCTGTACGCGGGCTACGTGACCACACCGCCGCTCTTCTACGGCGACAAATACCTGCTGCCCACCATTACGGCCGTGGTGCTGGGCGGCACGGCCCTCACGGGTGGTCGCGCTGCCCTGATCTCAACCGGCGTTGCCGCGCTCTTCCTCACACAGCTGGGTCAGTTGTTGCGCGCTGTGGGCTGGCAGGAGTCATTCCAGCTCATTGCTCAGGCGGTCGTTCTGCTGATCGTCATTCTCGCCCGCGCCATTGTGCCGATGGTA
Source organism: Microbacteriaceae bacterium UBA963 (assembly GCA_002292955.1). GTDB lineage: Bacteria > Actinomycetota > Actinomycetes > Actinomycetales > Microbacteriaceae > UBA963. The sequence goes on from DBCH01000146.1 coordinate 10,739, forward strand.
TCGCAGTCGATAAAGGCGCGACGGGCGGCCACTGAATCGCAAACGGTTCGCGCGTAACGGAACCAGAGGAGTCGCGCGATGTTCGAGCAAGCTCAGCGTGACTACTCTCCCGAGATGCGGTACGCCTTCATTTTGCGGTACACCGTGGCGCGCGAAACCCCCAAGATGTCGGCAGCCTTGACGCGGTTGCCCTTGGCCTCTTGCAGCGCCTTGCGAATTGCCTCGAGCTCAACGCGCTCAATCATGGACAGCGTCTTCGAGCTCTGCATGGCTGAGGGCAAGTCACTCGGGGTGACCGTACCCGTCTTGCCGGAAGCGACGAGTTGGTTGATGAGTCGACGGAGTTCCTTCACGTTGCCGGGCCACGAGTACGCCATGAGGAGCGATAGGGTCTCGGGCGACGCGATGAGCCGCGCGCTGGGCGCCAGCGACTCGGCGATGGCCTGCCACAGATCGGGCAGGTCGGAGAGGTGGTCACGAAGGGCCGGAACGCGGATGCTGCGAGCTCCGAAGCGTAGCTCGTTCACACGGATCTCTTCGGGGTTGTCCGAGGTGAGCGTCATCAAAACCGGAACGGTGGTTTCTTGCGCCTCGAGCAGTGCACGCATGCCGTCGAGAGCGGGAACGTCGAGTGTCTCAATTCCTCGCACCACGACGACCGAATCCGTCTGGAGATGGCCGGAGAGTTTTGTCAACCACTCGCGCGAGCCAATGATGTGGCGCTCGGCCGCGTCGCAGAGCACCGATTTCGTGAGATATCCAGCTATGTACGGCGCCTTGAGGGCAAGTGACGTCTTTCCTACACCCGTCTCACCCACCAACAACGTGGGTTCCGGGGTCATGCGTGCGCGGTCAACCTGGCTCGTCACGCCCAACCACTCGGGCGAACGGCCGGCGTTTACGGTGAGTGGCTTGGGCTGGGGAGTCCGTGATCGACGGTCGACGCTGTCGCCAACAACAACGACGCTGTTATTGGGGCCCACCGAGGTGAGGTCCAGCCGCACGGGACCGGTCGACAGTTCGAGCACGTACGAGCCGTTGGGTCGGCGCTCCTCGCTGAGAAGCCGGATGAGGTTCATGTCATGAGGGGCCAGCGTGTTAGCCCGAGAGCTTTGAATCATGGCTCCCGACGGGCCGAAGGCCACCACGGGAACGTTACGCGAGCGCGAGATTTCCATGAAGAGGTTGAGCATTTCGCGCGAATTGGGCTGCTCAACCGAGAGGACGTGCTGCTCGAGCTGCGACGTCATGGTGCGAACGAGCGGCTTGAGAAGATCGCTGCGCGGCGTCATGTCACAGGAGATCGTGAGAATGGCCAGCAGCTTCTTGGTCACAGGGTGCAGAACGGGTGCACCCGTGCAGACGGCATCTTGGTAAAAGTCGGCGAAGTGCTCGGTACCGCGGATCTGAACGGGCTTGCCGAGCGTGGCCACTGTGCCCACACCGTTGGTTCCGACAACGTTTTCGGCCAACACGGCACCGCGAAGTGTGCCAACGCGGTCGAGGTGGCTTTGGGCTTGACGGTCTTCGGTCCAGCGCTCCAGAATCTGACCGCGCGAGTCGGCAAGCAGAAGTGCCAACCCCGTTCCTTCCAGGTCTTCCGCGAAGCGGTTGAGGGGTGCGCCAAACATGTCGAGCAAGTGCTCGTCCAAGAGTGCTTCGGGAACGTGCGGGACATCGTGGAGGTTGCCCGGGTCGCCAATGGCGGCCTGAGATCGCTGCCACGAGGCCAGGAGCTCGGTGGTTTGCGCCTCGCCCTCGTTGAGGCTGGCGAAGAACGTTTCCTTGGCTTTGCCCGTGACACGGTTGTCAAACAACTCGCTCATGAACACACCTCCTTGTTGCGCCCTACAAGTACTTTTTACCCGGCAGTGACGACTACCGCTAGTCCTTTTCTGTGCACTCCTGCCTTCAGAGTGCGCCTCCCCGCATCGTTACGTCGAGGGGTAGTTCCAACCAACCGAAACTTCGTGGCCAGCGGGGCGGACCGTAGTATCGTATTACGAGATTACCCCATTATAAGTTTTCGTCGGAATTTTTCCCCGTCTCCCGGGGAATTGTATGTAAACCGTTATTCAAGGAAGTGTGGCTAAACATGGCTCAGAAAACTCCTCCCGTCGCCGAACTCCGCGGCCACACCGTCATGACCGGGCTGTTTATTGCCGGCGCTTGGGAAGAAACCCAAAAGAAGTACGGCGTGACTAATCCTGCGGATGAGTCGACGATTGCTCAGATGTCTGACGGAACCCCCGCTGATGCCCTGCGCGCCCTTGATGCGGCTGTTGCGGCGTCACACGAGTGGCGCTTCTGGGCTCCTCGCGCGCGCGCCGATCTTTTTCACCGCACTCACGCACTACTGATGGAGCGCGCCGATGCTTTTGCCGACGTCATGGTGCTCGAGAGCGGCAAGCCGCGCGCCGAAGCAATGGCGGAGTTCAACCTTTCGGCCGGATTCTTTCTCTGGTACACCGAGCAGATCGCCCACCTCCACGGAACTTACGCCGAGGGATCTCCCGGCGGATATCGCGTCATCGAGACGCACCAGCCCGTTGGCCCGAGCTTCCTCGTGACACCGTGGAACTTCCCCATGCTCATGTCGGCGCGAAAGGCTGGCGCGGCTCTGGCCGCCGGTTGCACGGTGGTGATGAAGTCTGCGCGTGAGACGCCCCTCACGGCGGCGCTGTTCGTGCAAACCCTGAACGACGCGGGATTCCCGCCCGGGGTGGTTAACCTCATTCACACGTCGACATCGGGCGATGTTTCGGCCGCGGTGATGGCCGACAGCCGTTTGCGCAAGGTGAGCTTCACCGGCTCAACCGGTGTCGGCTCCACGCTGCTCTCGCAGGCATCCGAGCACATCATCAATGCCTCCATGGAACTCGGCGGTGACGGACCGTTCATTGTTTTGGACGACGCCGATATCGATCTCGCCGTGGACCAGGCCATCGTCTGCAAGTTCCGCAATGCCGGACAGGCGTGTGTGGCGGCCAACCGGATCATTCTGCACAGCGCGATTGCTAAGGAGTTCACCGAGAAGTTTGTGGCCAAGACCAAGCAGCTCAAGGTGGGCGACGGCTTCGACGCCAGCGTTGTTGTAGGACCGGTGATTTCTGCCAAGCAGCGTGACCGCGTGGTGGGACTTCTCGCGTCGTTCCAGAAGGAGGGCGCTGTGTTGCTCACCGGAGGCAGTGTCGTTGACGGCCCCGGCTACTTCTTTGAGCCCACCGTGGTGACCTTCCCCAACCTCAAGCACGAGTTCTGCAATGAGGAGCTGTTCGCTCCCGTGGCCGCCCTCTACGAGGTCGGCTCGACGGCGGAGGCCCTCGAGTTCGCCAACGACACACACTTTGGCCTCTCGGCGTACGTGTTCACGGGTGATGTCTCGCGTGCCGTCACGATTGCCGAACGCCTCGACTTTGGCATGGTCGGCGTCAACCGCGGAATCATGGCCGATCCGGCCGCTCCCTTCGGTGGCGTTAAGGCATCGGGTCTGGGTCGCGAGGGTGGCCACGACGGCATTTACGAATTCATGGAGCGCAAGTACATCGCGCTCACCGTCAACGAAAAGTCAGGACTCCTGTAATGGGAACGACCATCGAAAACACGCTGGGGTTGGGCCTCGTCCGACAGCCCAAGGCCGTTTACTTCGGACCCGGGCAGCGTCGCCAGATTCCCTTTGTCGTGGCACCGCTGGGCAAGCACGTCCTGATCTGCACAGACGCACGCATGGCCACGACACCGGAGTTCGAAGAGATTCGCTCGGGGCTGGTTGTCGCCGGACTGAAGGTCTCCGTCTACTCAGACACTGAGCCCGACCTTCCCCGCACGAACGTCGTCGACCTGCAAGAGAAGTTTTCGCAGGCCGGCATTGACGTGGTCGTTGGCCTGGGCGGCGGGAGCTGCCTCGACATGGCCAAGGTTGCCGGTCTCGTGCTCGCACGCGGCGGCGATATCCGTGACTACTTCGGAGAGAACTTGGTTGACGGCCCCGGCCTGCCTGTTGTCACTGTGCCCACCACGGGTGGCACGGGAGCCGAGGTGAGCTGCATCTCGGTGGTCTTCGACGACGAGAAGGGCATGAAGGTGGGCGTGGGAAGCGCCTACCTCGAGGCGTACGCTGCCGTGATTGACCCGGAGCTCACGCTCACGTGTCCTCCCGGTCTCACCGCGGCCACAGGCGCCGATGCGCTCTCGCACCTCATCGAGTCGTTCACCGACCGCGCCAAGAACCCCACTGCCGAGCAGGTCGACAAGCACCTGTATGTGGGCAAGAACGTGCTGACCGACTTCTTCTGCCGCACGGGCATCCAACTCCTCAACACGTCGCTGGAGGCTGTGGTGGCCAACCCGAGCGATATTCAGGCGCGATCCGACACCATGATGGCCGCCTATTGCGCCGGTATGGCGCTCAACACGGCGGGCACGGCCGCGGCCCACGCTATTCAAGCACCCATCGGCAATCTCACCCACACGCCCCACGGTTTCGGCGTGGGCGCCCTGCTGCCCTATGTGATGCGCTACAACCTCCCCGTGCGCGTGGCGGTGTTTGCTGAAATGGGCCGACTCATGGGCGTCGCAACGGCGGATCAGCCGGAACTCGAGCAGGCCCACGCGGCAATTCTCCGGGTGGAGACAATCCTCGCCGCGCTGGGGGTGCCCCTCAACCTCAAGGATCTCGGCCTTGAGCCGGAGCACTTTGACTTCGTGGCAGAGCAAGCAATGTTGGCCACGCGCCTCACGGCGAACAATCCGCGCGACATGAGCAAAGAGGACATCGTCAAGATTCTCGAGCGTGGTTACGCGGATGACCGCTCGTGGTGGAAGATTTAGCCAACCCCTCACAGTGACAAGAACGGACACGAGATGAATCGAACTGTGGCGGTTGCCGGTGCGGGTTCTATCGGAGTGGCGTTCTCCGTCCTCTTTGCCAGGGCGGGTTTTCAGGTGCGACTGTGGGACGCCCTCCCCGGCGCCTGTGACCGCGCGCTCGCCGAAGTTGTGGTTCGGCTCGAACTGCTCAACGAGTACGGTCTCCTTGACGAGTCGCCACAGACGGTGGCCGCGCGCATCACCACCTTCGACATTCTGGTTGAAGCACTCAAGGGTGCCGAACTGGTTCAGGAGTGCGTTCCGGAAAAGCTCGAGATCAAGCGCGAGGTGTTTCAACAGCTGGGTGCCTACAGTGAACCCACCGCGGTGTTGGCGAGCTCCAGCTCGGCCATTGCGGCGAGCGAGTTTGCCACGGCAACGCCAGCCAGGGATCGCGTGCTGATTGGCCACCCCGGAAACCCGCCGTACCTCATCCCGGTCATTGAGGTCGTGCCCTCCCCCCTCACCTCGAGCGAGGCGGTGGAGCGTGCCGAGGAGATCTATCGGGCGGCCGGTCTCAAGCCCGTCCGCGTGCGCAAGGAGCTCGAGGGCTTTATCTTCAATCGCCTCCAGGGCGCGGTTTTGCGCGAGGCCTACTGTCTCGTGCGTGACGGCGTTGCCACGGTAGACGACATCGATGAGGTGATGCGCAGCGGGTTGGGCCGACGCTGGACCTTTATCGGGCCATTCGAAACCTCTGACCTCAATACCCGCGGCGGACTTGAGTCCCACGCCGAGAAGATGGGCCCCGCATACGAACGCATGGGAGCCGAGCGTGGCCAGCACGACCCGTGGACGCCCGAGATGGTTGCCGACGTCGTGGCACAGCGCCGGGGCATTCTTCCGCTGGAAGACTGGGACGACAGGGTTCGTTGGCGAGACGAACAACTAATGAAGTTTCTCCAGCGATTCAAGGCGGAGCTCGCCGAAGACCAGCCACGCCCCGCGACGCGCGGCTCGGGCCAGTAGCGTCAGGTATTGCTCAGTCGTCTTCGGCGACGATGTGCTTGCCGTACTCGATGATGGCAAGTTCACCGGCGAGACGGATGTGTTCCTGGCACGCTGTTCGGGCGCGTGCCGGTTCGCGGTCTACGGCCGCCGCCTGAACAATTTTGCGAAGCTCCTCCATGGAGATTCGCACGCGTTCTTCGTCGACGAAGGCAAAGTGACGAAAGATTCCAATGCGCGAGTGGATGCCCCACAAACTCGACGTGAGCACCTCGTTTCCCGCACCATCGAGCAGGAGCGTATAGAAGCGATCCTTTGCCTCTCCGCGTGACGCCTCGTTACCGCGCAGGTAAGTGGTTTCCATCTCAGCTATCAGCGCCACGAGTGCCGCTGCCTGCTCGCTCGAGGCACGCTCGGCAAAAAGCTGACCGGCGAGCCCCTCCATGGTGCCGCGCATCTCGTAAAGATCGCGGATGTTGTCTTCGGTCAGCACCGTCACGATGGGCCCCCGGTTGGGAAGCATGGTGATCAGGTGTTCCGACTCCAGCTGACGCAGCGCTTCGCGAATGACGGTTCGAGACACACCGTAGTTCTCACAGAGGGTGTTCTCGAGAAGGCGCTGACCGGGGTGCAGCACGTCGTCGAGAATTTCTTGGCGGAGTCGCTCAACAACCTGCTGGCGCAGCGGGGCCGCGCGTTGGGTAATCGTTGTGGGCGCCGTCATGAATTCACTCTATTGGCGAAGTACGCACGCGACGGGTAGGGGCCCGGGACTAGCGCGCACTCCAGTCGGCGGCCGTGTAGGTCAGCGGGTAGTAATCAACTGTCACACCCAGTTCTGCGGCAGCCCGGAACGGGAAGTGGGGATCACGAATGAGTTCGCGCCCCATGAAAATGGCGTCGGCGTGGCCGTCGGCCAAGATGGACTCGGCCTGGCTGGCACTCGTAATCTTGCCCACGGCAGCTGCGGCCACGTTTCCCAGTTTGCGAACCGTCTCGGTGAGCGGAACCTGGTATCCGGGTGAGACCGAAATAAAGATGTCGCGAATGAGGCCACCACTCGAGATATCGAAGAAATCAGCGCCACGATCGTGAGCCCAGTGCGCGACCTGTGCAGTGTCTTCGGGCTTCCAGCCGTTGTCTACCCAGTCTGTGGCAGAGAATCGAACGAAGAGCGCGATGCGCTCGGGAACCACCTCGCGGATGCGGTCCACAATCTCGAGGAGCAGTCGGGCGCGGTTTTCGAGAGACCCGCCGTACTCGTCTTCACGCTCGTTGCTCAGCGGTGACAGGAAGTTGTGAATGAGGTAGCCGTGGGCAGCGTGAATCTCGATTACGTCGAATCCGGCCTCTACGGCGCGAACGGCGGCCGTGCCAAAGTCGTCGATGACCTTGTCGATGCCCGCTTGGTCGAGCACCTCGGGAACGTCGAGGCCAGGGCAGGCAATGGGGGAGGGGCCAACGGGCCGCCAGCCGCCCTCAGAAGCAGGCTTGGTGACACCGGCGGCAGCCGTGAATCCTCGGTAGTCGGAGCCCTTGCGGCCGGAGTGTGCCAGCTGTATGCCGGCGGCGGCACCCTGCTGGTGAACGAGGTCGACGATGCGCTTCCACTGGTCGCGCTGTGCATCGTTCCAGATACCGGTGCACTCCGACGTGATGCGCGCTTCGGGGCTCACGCCCGTAGCCTCTGCGAGGAACAGGCCCGCTCCGCCGGCGGCGAGAGATCCTGCGTTCATCAGGTGCCAGTCGTTGGGCATGCCATCGTGATTGAGGCACATGTACTGGCACATGGGCGACACCCACAGGCGATTGCGGAACGTAACGCCGCGAATGGTCAGCGGTTCAAAAAGCTTGGCCATGGTTCTCCCTTAGAAGGTGCAGTCGGTGGTCTCAGCCTAGCGAATATGACCGTAATACAGTCATATGAATTCTGGGCTATGACGGCAAAACTAGACCGAGTCGAGATCGGAGGCCAGCAGTGCCGTGAGCTGGTCGGCCACGATGTCTGCGTCGTCACCCTCCACGCTGAGCTCAATCGAGGTCCCGTGTGACACACCGAGCGCGAGAACGGAGAGAATGCTTGCGCCGTCGGCCGTGTCGCCATTGGCGGTGGTGATGGTCACGGTGTGACCCGAGGCAACAACCGCCTGAACAAAGAGGCTGGCGGGTCGCGCGTGTAGCCCCACACGGGAGCCGACGGTGACCGTTCTCGTTGCCGGAGACACTAGCCGAACAGTCGTGAGAAGAAACCGCGCTTTTTTTCTCCGGAGTCTGACGCGGTGCCCGCCGCAGCGACTCCGGCGGCAGCCGCGTCGACGCGCTTCAGGTTGCCCGCGTAAAAGTCGGAAACGCAGGTTGCCAGAACTGCCGACGCGTCGGTGAGCACACTGTTGACGGTGACGTGCAGGAACGGCTTACCGGCGAAACGGGCGATGTCTTTCACGTCGAGGTCGTTGGCAAATAGGCAGAAGTCGGCGGCATCGATGGTGGCCTGAGGCATGGCGGTTGATCCCGCGGAGCCCTGCGTTTCAACCGTGATCTCGTGTCCCAGTTTTTTTGCGGCCTGCTCGAGCGCCTCGGCAGCCATATACGTATGAGCAATCCCGGTGATGCATGACGTGACGGCCACGATCCTCACAGGGTGACTTCTTTCTTGATGATGTCGGCAATCACCTTCGGGGAATCGGCGTCACGCAGCATCTGGCGAAAATCCTCGTGAACGATCTTGCGGGCGAGCGCCGCCAAGATGTGCAGGTGCGCATCGTCGGATCCGTCGGGGGCGCCAATCAGGAAGATGAGGTGAGCCGGTCCGTCGTGCGCGCCAAAATCAACGCCGCGGGAACTCGTTCCGATGGCCACTGTGGGGTGAGTCACGAAAGCCGAGCGGGCGTGCGGAATTCCGATGCCCCCCGGCAGACCGGTATTCATTTGGCCCTCGCGCAATCGAACGTCTTCGAGGTAACCCTCGATTTCGGTGACCCGACCGGCGGCGACCATGCGCTCGGCCAGCAAGCGAGTCGCGTGTTCTTTCGTGTCGGCCTCAAGCCCCACGATGACCAACTCTGCAGTGGTGAGTGCGATTTTTCCGGTAGGCATGGGTTACTCCTCGCCTCTGAGTTTACGACCCTCTTGGCCAGTGCTTGAACACCATGTTGCGCGCAGGCAATAGGGTCGAATCATGGAACTACGTGGTTCGGGAATCGGCTCGGGAATTGCGGCTGGCGTGGTTCTGCGCATGCCGGAACCCCTGGCGCCGGCATCGGATGCGCCACGCACGGCCGAGGCTGACACCGAGACAAAACGGGCCCGTGACGCCCTCGACCGTGTGGCGACGTGGTTGTCGCAACGCGGCTTTGCCGTGGAGGGAGAGGCCCAGGCGGTGCTGGAGGCGCAGGCCTTGATGGCGCGAGACCCCGCAGTTGCTACCGACATTGGTCAACGAATCGAAGCCGGCGCTAACGCCGAGCGCGCGGTCTTTGAGGCTTTCGCCTCGTTTGCGCAGATTCTCGAAGACATGGGCGGGTATATGGCGGAGCGGGCGGCGGATCTCGCCGATATTGCCCAGCGTGTGATCGCCGAACTTCGCGGTGTGCCCGCACCGGGGGTTCCCGAGTCGGACACGCCGTACATTCTCGTTGCCCACGACCTCGCTCCCGCCGACACAGCCCTGCTCGACTTTGCCAAGGTGCACGCCCTCGTGACCCGCGACGGTGGCCCCACGTCGCACACGGCCATACTCGCGCGCGCAAAGTCGATTCCAGCCATCGTGGGCGTTGCGGGTGCGGACGACATCGCCAACGGCACCCTCATTGTGGTTGATGCAGCCGCCTCCACGGTCACGGTCGATGCCTCTCCCGAACAGGTGGCCGCTGCCCTCGCTCGGCGAGATGACCTGCTCAACCATGCCAGTGCCCCCGTCACAGCTGGCGCGCTCGCAGACGGCTTTCGGGTGCCCCTCCTGGCGAACCTCGGCGCCCCAGAGGAGGCGGCGGCCGCGCTTGCGCTCGGCGCCGAGGGCGTGGGCCTCTTTCGCACCGAGTTCATGTTTCTCGATGCTCCTGCTGCCCCCTCGGTTGAGGCGCAGCAGGCAAAATACACCGAGCTTCTTGCTGCCTTCCCGGGTAAGAAGGTGGTGGTGCGCTGCCTCGATGCCGGTGCCGACAAGCCGCTCAGGTTCCTGACGCACGCCGACGAAGAGAACCCCGCCCTAGGTCTGCGGGGACTTCGCGCCCTGCGCGCCCACGAGAGCATCCTGCGCGATCAGTTGACGGCTCTGGCCAACGCGCAGGCCGCCACCGACGCAGAACTGTGGGTGATGGCGCCCATGGTGGCCGATCATGATGAGACGGCGTACTTTGTGGGGTTAGCCAAAGACCTCGGTATTCGCCTAGCCGGCGTGATGGCGGAGGTCCCGTCGATTGCGCTCGTTGCCGATCAGGTGTTCGAGGTGGCCGACTTTGTCTCGATCGGAACCAACGACCTCACGCAGTACACACTGGCGGCCGACCGGCTGCAGGGTTCACTGGCCGCCTATCAGGACCCCTGGCACCCCGCCGTCCTGCGTCTCATCAAGCAGCTGGGTGATGCCGGCGCGGCAGCCGGCAAGCCGGTCGGTGTTTGCGGTGAGGCCGCGGCCGACCCCGCGCTTGCCATCGTTCTCGTGGGTCTCGGGGCCACCACGCTCAGCATGGCGCCTGCCGCGCTCGCCGACGTGCGTGCCGCCTTGCTGACCGTCACGCTCGGCGAAGCACAGGCGCGCGCCACGCGCGCCCTGTCAGGCAGATCGGCCGCAGAGGCTCGCGCCCTCGGTTCCCGCTAGTCGCCGTTCGCAGATTGAGTAACGGTCGCAGATTGAGTAGCCGATGGAGTCGGCGTATCGAAATCACCTGCGGATTGAGTAACGGTCGCTTATTGAGTAGCCGACGAAGTCGGCGTATCGAAATCACGATCACCCTTTGCGAAACCTCAGCTTTTTGCTCAAACGGGGGAGGTCGTTGTAGAGACCTTCAATCAGCGCTTGACGCTTGGCACGACCCCAACCTTGGAGTTGTTTCTCGCGTCGATAGGCGTCACCGATGTTGGCGAATTCCTCGGCAAACACGAGCTCGACGGGTAAACGGTGAGTCGTGTAGCGCGCGCCCTTGCCCGAAGCATGTTGATCGAGGCGCTGTTCGAGAGATCTCGTTGACCCCACGTAGAGGGAGCCATCAGCGCAACGAAGCATGTAAACGAAGGGCACGAGGTTATGGTGATGCCGTCGGGGCGACGACGTAGCGAGTTGCTCACAGCCTGGTTTCGATACGGCGACGTTGTCG
>DBCH01000146.1:22013-36422 GCA_002292955.1 Microbacteriaceae bacterium UBA963
GGGTTTCGATACGGCGACGTTGCCGCCTACTCAACCAGCGAGGTTGCGGTCTAGTCGCCGGTAACGGGTGGCAGGAATGTCCACGCGAGCCACCCGGCCACGGGGAGGATGACGCAGAAGGCCACACCCACGGTACCCAAGATGACGCCGGCGAAGGCCCACCGCACACCGCGCCGCATACTCAGGATGCTGAGCACGAGCCCCGAGACACTCAGCGCAACGCCAACACCCCACCCAAACCCGGTAAACAGCGACGCCACCCCCAGCACCAGCCCCAGGACCGGCATGACGATTCTGCGTGGAGCGCGACCGTCGGTGCGGGGTGACGGATGCTTGTTATCCATAAGCCGGGGCGTGGTCGGGCGTCTTCGGGCGGGGCTTGTGGGTAACGAGCATCCGTCCCAAGTAACTCCTAGCGACGACCGCGCAGAATCGCCTGCTTGACGTCGGCAATGGCCTGAGTCACCTGAATGCCTCGCGGACACGCATCCGTGCAGTTGAATGTGGTGCGGCAGCGCCACACGCCTTCTTTGTCGTTGAGGATGTCGAGTCGCACTTTGGCTGCATCGTCGCGTGAGTCGAAGATGAAGCGGTGTGCGGCCACGATGGCGGCCGGTCCAAAGTACTGGCCGTCGGTCCAGAACACGGGGCAAGACGTGGTGCACGCGGCGCAGAGGATGCACTTGGTGGTGTCGTCGAAGATTTCGCGGTTAGCAATCGACTGAATGCGCTCTTTGCCTTTTTCGGGCTTGGAGTTGGCAATCAGGAACGGCTTGACCTCGCGGAAGGCTGCGAAGAAGGGTTCCATGTCGACGATGAGGTCTTTCTCGAGCGGCAGGCCCTTGATGGCTTCCACGTAGATGGGCTGCGTAATGTCGAGGTCTTTGATGAGCGTCTTGCAGGCGAGGCGGTTACGGCCGTTGATGCGCATGGCGTCGGAGCCGCAAATGCCGTGTGCGCACGAGCGACGGAACGAGAGCGTGCCGTCTTGTTCCCACTTGATCTTGTGCAGGGCGTCGAGAACGCGGTCGGTTGAGTACACCTCGACATCGAATGACTGCCAGCGTGATTCTTGGTCAATCTCGGGCTGAAACCGGCGGATGTTGAGTGTGATGGTGAAAGCCTGGACGGCCGGCATCGTGGGTGTGGGAGCAGCCATGATCTAGTACTTCCTCTCCATGGGCTGGTAGTTCGTGATGACGACCGGCTTCCAGTCGAGCTTGATGTGGTCTCCGGCGTGCGACGATTCGGCGTCTCCCGTGAGGTAGGCCATGGTGTGCACCATGTATTCCTTGTCGTTGCGGTCGGGGAAGTCGTCGCGCATGTGGCCGCCGCGGCTTTCTTTGCGGTTGCGTGCGGAGTAGACGGTAACTTCGGCGAGGTCGAGCAGGAACCCCAGCTCGATGGCCTCGAGAAGGTCGGTGTTGTAGCGCTCACCCTTGTCGTGGATGGAGATGTTCTTGTAGCGCTCGCGAAGACTCTGAATGATGTCGGTCTGTTCCTTGAGCGAGTCTTCGGTGCGGAACACCTGAGCGTTGCGGTCCATGCTTTCTTGGAGTTCCTTGCGGATTGCCGCCACTCGCTCGGTGCCACTGGCGTTGCGAATCTGCTCAACCAGCGTGATCACGCCGTCTGCAGGGTTCTTGGGCAGCGCGGGCATTTTGGCTTTCTTGACGTACTCGGATGCGAAACGACCGGCGCGCTTGCCGAAGACGTTGATGTCGAGCAGCGAGTTGGTGCCGAGACGGTTGGAGCCGTGCACCGAGACGCACGCGCACTCGCCCGCAGCGTAAAGCCCGGGGATCACGGTGTCGTTGTCGGCCAGCACCTCTGCCTGGATGTTCGTGGGGATGCCACCCATGGCGTAGTGCGCGGTGGGCATCACAGGCACGGGCTCAAACACCGGGTCGATGCCCAGGTAGGTGCGCGCGAACTCGGTGATGTCGGGAAGCTTGGTTTCGAGCACCTCGGCACCGAGGTGCGTGCAGTCGAGGAGTACGTAGTCTTTGTTGGGGCCGGCGCCTCGCCCTTCAACAACTTCTTGCACCATGCATCGCGAGATGATGTCGCGCGGCGCGAGGTCCTTGATGGTGGGGGCGTAGCGCTCCATGAAGCGCTCGCCGCTGGCGTTACGCAGGATGGCGCCCTCGCCACGTGCACCCTCGGTGAGCAGGATGCCCAGACCGGCGAGGCCGGTGGGGTGGAACTGGTAGAACTCCATGTCTTCGAGCGGGATACCCTTGCGCCACATGATGCCCACGCCGTCACCCGTGAGGGTGTGGGCGTTAGAGGTGGTCTTGTAGATCTTGCCGAAGCCGCCCGTGGCGAAAATGATGGCCTTGGACTGGAAAACGTGAATGTCTCCGGTGGCCAACTCGTAGGCAACGACGCCCGAGGGAACCTTCTTGCCCTTCTCGTTGGTCATCACGACGTCGAGAACGTAGAACTCGTTGTAGAACTCAATGCCGTGCTTGACACAGTTCTGAAACAGAGTCTGCAGAATCATGTGGCCCGTGCGGTCGGCCGCGTAGCACGCGCGACGAACGGGCGCCTTGCCGTGGTCGCGGGTGTGCCCGCCGAAGCGACGCTGGTCAATCTTGCCCTCGGGCGTGCGGTTGAAGGGAAGACCCATGTTCTCGAGGTCGATCACCGCGTCGATGGCCTCTTTGGCCAAGATCTCGGCGGCATCCTGGTCAACCAGGTAGTCGCCACCCTTGACGGTGTCGAACGTGTGCCACTCCCAGCTGTCTTCTTCAACATTGGCGAGTGCCGCCGCCATGCCCCCCTGCGCGGCACCCGTGTGCGACCGCGTGGGGTACAGCTTGGAAATCACCGCGGTCTTGGCGTTGGGGCCTGCCTCGATGGCGGCGCGCATGCCGGCACCACCGGCACCCACGATCACGATGTCGTACTCGTGGTAGTACACGCCGTCGACGATTTTGGGTGTTGAGGTAGCTGTAGTCACGTTGTTCTTCCGATTTCGGTAGAGGTGATGTGGATTAGAGAGTTGCGCAGATTGACGGGAGCAGGTCGAGCTGATCGGCCGGCACCTGGGGGCAAGGGTCAAAGGTGGTCGCCACGAGAGTGCCCAAAATGATGAGGGCCACGGCGGAGAAGCCAATGAGCGTTTTGAGCGTGCCGCGCATGGTGCGAGTAGTTGCGTAGTCGTTCACGATGGTGCGCATTCCGTTGGCGCCATGAATGAGTGCCAGCCAGAGCATGAGCACATCCCACACCTGCCAGAACGGGTTCGTCCACTTGCCGGCGACGAAAGCAAAGTCGATGCCCTTGACGCCCTCACCGAGCATCATGTTGACGAAGAGGTGGCCGAGAATGAGCACCACGAGGATGACACCCGAGACCCGCATGTACACCCAGCCGGCCTTTTCCCAGTTGACGCCTCGGCGTGGGGTGCGCGCGTAGGGCGAGCGCGGGGTTTCGATGGTGGTCATTAGCCCTGCACCTCCGAGAACACAACCATGAGCTGGCGGGGAATGAACGCCGCCATGAGCACAGCCCAGACGCCGACGACCGTCCAGAACATCGCACGCTGGTACTTCACGCCCTTGCGCCAAAAGTCGATGGCGATGATGCGCAGACCGTTGAGTGCGTGGAAGAGGACGGCGCCCACGAGTGCAATTTCACCCAGACCCATGAGCGGTGTCTTGTAAGCAGAGATGACGACGTTGTAGGCCTCGGGGCTCACGCGAACGAGGGCGGTGTCGAGAATGTGAACGAGCAAGAAAAAGAAGATTGCTATGCCCGTGATGCGGTGGAGTACCCACGACCACATGCCCTCGCGTCCGCGATAGAGCGTGCCACCGGGTCGAGTCGTATTCTTTGTGGCGCGAGATTCAGTCGCTACAGACACGAAAACCTTCCTTAGGTTGTCTTAGAAAATCCTGACCTAAGACTACGCCGGTAGGCTTGCCGTGTGTCACCCACGGATACTCCCCTCTCGCACTTTCGCGCCGTAATTCCGGCCGGCGGAATCGGGTCGCGCCTGTGGCCCCTTTCGCGCGCCGAGGCGCCTAAATTCCTGCATGATCTCGCGGGTACCGGGACGTCGCTGCTGCGTGCCACGTGGGAGCGACTCGCTCCTCTCGCGGGCGAAGACGGCATCATGGTGGTCACCGGTCGGGCACACCGAGCTGCCGTCGAACTGCAGATTCCCGAGCTGACGGACGCAAACCTTGTGCTCGAAACCGAGCCCCGCGATTCGTCTGCGGCCATTGGCCTGGCCGCCGCAATTCTGGAACGGCGCGAGCCCGGAGTTGTCATCGGTTCGTTCGCCGCCGATCACGTGATTCGCGGCACACGCTTCTTTGAGATGGCGGTCCGCGAAGCCGTGGTGGCCGCACAGGCGGGCATGATTGCCACGATTGGCATTCGGCCCACCGAACCCGCCATTGGATTTGGCTACATCCGGGCCACGCAATCCGCCCACATTGACGGCGCGGCGACCGCCCTCACGGTCGACGAGTTCGTGGAGAAGCCCTCGCCGGGACTCGCCGAGTCGTATCTGGCGAGCGGTAATTACTTGTGGAACGCCGGAATGTTCATTGCTCGGGCGAGCGTCCTGCTGGATGAGCTGGCTGTGACCCAGCCAGAAATGCACGCGGGACTGATGGAGTTGGCCGAGGCGTGGGACACTCCGGAACGCGGGCAGGTGGTGGACCGGGTCTGGCCACGCCTGACCAAGATTGCCCTCGACTACAGCGTGGCCGAACCGGCTGCCGCCAAGGGGCGGCTGGTTGTGGTTCCCGGAGAGTTTGATTGGGACGACGTGGGCGATTTCGCCTCCATCGCCAAACTCCACTCGAGCGGGCACAAGACCGACCTGGCCATTTTGGGGGAGGGCGCGCGTGTTCTCTCGGACTCCTCGAACGGAATTGTGGTGGCGGATTCTGGCCGAACCATCGCACTCGTCGGCGTGAAGGACATCGTGGTGGTGGACACACCGGATGCCCTCCTCGTGACCACCATTGCGCACGCCCAGCGTGTGAAGAACGTGGTTGATGCCCTGCGCCTCGCCGGTCGAGATGACGTGCTCTAATGACGGGAGAATCCCTCGTGAACTGGACAATTGACGGCGTAGACCTTCGCGATCTCCCCAAGGTGTCGCTCCACGACCACCTCGACGGCGGCATGCGCCCAAGCACCATCCTGGAACTGCTCGAATCCGGGGGAATTGTGGTTCCCGAATCGGTGGCTGTCTCGGGTGATATTCGTGCCATGACTTCGGACGAACTCGGCCGCTGGATAGCTGCCCAGTCCGGATCGGGGTCCCTCGTGGACTACCTCAAGATTTTTGACCTCACCTGTGCCCTCCTGCAGACAGAGGAGGGTCTCGTGCGCGTGGCGCGAGAGGCCGTTCTCGACCTCGCGGCCGACGGTGTGGTTTACACCGAACTGCGCTGGGCTCCCGAACAACACATTCACGCCGGCCTGTCGCTCGACGAGACCGTCGAGTTTGTGCAACAGGGTATTGAGCAGGGCATTCAGGACGCAGCCGCACTCGGTCAAGATATTCGTGCGGGGCAGCTCATTACGGCCATGCGTCATGCAAACCGCTCGCTTGAGATTGCCGAGTTGGCACTGCGCCACCGCACTGCCGGAGCCGTGGGGTTCGACATTGCCGGTGCCGAACTGGGCTTTCCGCCGAGTAACCACGCGCCGGCCTTTCGACTCTTGGCGGAGAACATGTTCCCCGCCACGATTCACGCGGGCGAGGCGGACGGCGTCTCAAGTATTGAGAGCGCCCTCGTCGACGGTTACGCTCTGCGGCTCGGTCACGGCGTGCGCTTAGCCGAAGACATCAGCGTTGAGGAGGTCGACGCGGAGACGACCACCGTGAGCCTCGGTGACGTTGCGCGCTGGGTTCGCGATCGCGGCATCACGCTCGAGATGTGTCCCACCTCGAACATTCAGACCGGCGCCATCGCTGCCCGCGGGAGCCGCATGGAAGACCATCCCTTTGACTTGTTCTATCAGCTGGGTTTCTCGGTGACCGTGAGCTCGGATAACCGCACCGTGAGCGGAACAACACTGACGCGGGAGCTCGGCCTCCTCACCGACGCCTTTGGTTACGGGCTCGCCGACCTCGAGGCTTTCCAGCTCAATGCCGCCGTGGCGGCATTCTTGCCGCTCGAAGACCGCGAAGAGCTGGCCGAGATTGTGCACGAGGGTTTTGTCGACGCAGTTGCCAACGCGCGCGCGGGCTCGTAGGGCTGTGGTGCGCTGGCCCGTCGGGCGCTAGCGCACGAGCGAGGCGAGCTCGCCCTCGATGTCGGACTGGGCGGTAAGAAGTGCGGGGAGCACGGCCTCGAGAGTGTCGCGCGGCGTACCTGCCGCCGTGGTCGAGACATTGATTGCGGCGACCACGCGCCCGGAGCCGTCGCGAACGGGAACGGCGAGAGAGCGCAGCCCCATCTCCAGCTCCTGATCTACGAGGCTGTATCCGGCCTCCCGCACGAGTGCGATTGCTCTCATGAGACCGGCAACATCTGTCGTGGTGTGTGGTGTGAAGGCGCTGCGGTCACGTGCGGTCAGGATGCGCTCCGTGGCAGCGGGGTCGAGGTCAGCGAGTAGCACGCGACCCATCGAGGTGACATACGCGGGGAAGCGAGTGCCCACGGTGATTTGCACGCGCATGATCTTGCGCGACTCAACCCGGGCCACGTAGACGATGTCGTCGCCGTCGAGAACCGCCGCGCTCGCCGACTCGTGAACCGCTTGCGCCACACGGTCGAGGTGACCCACCACAATTTCGGGAAGGCCCAAACTGGCCAAGTAGCTGTGTCCGAGGTCGAGCACGCGCGCGGTGAGGCGCCAGTTCTTTCCGTCGGTGGTGGCGTAGCCCAGCGATTCGAGGGTCATCAGAAACCTTCGCGTCGTGGCCCGGGTGAGCCCCGTGAGTGCTGCGGCGTCGGTGAGGGTGAGCTGTGGTTTCTCGCGCGTGAACGCGCGGATTACGGCAAGGCCGCGCTCGAGCGACTGGACGAATTCGCCGCTATCGCTCAAGTACGACCGCCAGTCCCTGGCCCACGCCAATACAGATCGCGGCTACTCCCACGCCACCGCCGTTGGCCTCGAGTCGCCGAGCGAGCTGGCCGATGATGCGTGCACCGGATGCTCCCAACGGGTGACCGATCGCGATGGCACCGCCATCGACGTTGACCCTCTTCGGGTCGAGCCCCTTCCAGAGCTTCACGCACGAGAGCGCTTGGGCCGAAAATGCCTCGTTGATTTCGACGAAGTCGACGTCGGCCCAGGTCTTGCCGGCCCGCGCGAGCGCTTGGTTGGCCGCCTCAACGGGGGCTACGCCAAAGATGTTGGGATCGTTGGCTGCCACACCGCGCGCAACGATGCGCGCCAGAGGCTCGCCGAGGTTGGCTTTCTCGTTACCTAAGAGCAGTGCCGAGGCGCCATCGTTGAGGGGACTCGAGTTACCCGCCGTGACGGTGCCGCCCTCCTTTTGGAACGCCGGCGCCAGTTCCGCCAGTGACGCCGCACTCGTGTCGGTGCGGATGCTCTCGTCCATGGCAATCTCGGATCCGGGAACCTGCACAATTTGGTTGGCAAAGAATCCCGTGGTCCACGACGCGGCCGCACGCTCGTGTGAACGCGCGGCGAAGGCATCCTGAGCTTCGCGAGAGATCTCGAACCGTTCGGCCAGAATCTCGGCCGACTGTCCGTTGTTGATGGTCCAGCGCTCATCCATTTTTTTGTTGACCATGCGCCACCCGAGGGTCGACGAGTGCAGTGTCTCGTTGCCGGCCGGATACGGTGCCTGCGGTTTGAGCAGGATCCAGGGTGCGCGGCTCATCGATTCTGCCCCACCCGCGATGGCCACGTTCAGGTCGCCCACGGCGATGGCGCGACTGGCCTGGATGGCGGCCTCCATGCTTGATCCACAGAGTCGGTTAACCGTGACGCCGGGAATTGACGTGGGGTAGCCCGCCAGAAGCGCGGCCATGCGGGCGACATTGCGGTTATCTTCGCCCGACTGGTTGGCCGCGCCGTAAAAGACGTCGTCGATGGCGGACACGTCGAGAGCGGGATTGCGCCGGACAATTTCGCTCAGCACGACCGCTCCCAAATCGTCGGGACGCGTTGCGGCAAGCCCTTTTCCGAAGCGGCCGAACGGCGTGCGCACGTAGTCGTAAATGTAGGTCTCAGTCATGGTTCTGCTTTCCTTACTCAGTAGCGTCGATGAGATCGAGTTGTGTCATGTCGCGCAGGTCGGCCACGCTCGTGTCTCCGTAGGTCTCGGTCACGCGCACGTTGCCCGTGCGGTCGAGATCAAAAATTGCGAGCTCGGTGTACACGCGCGTCACACAGCCGAGTCCGGTCACGGGGTAGCTGAGTTCGCTGACCAGTTTGGATGTTCCCGTCTTGGTCATGAGCTCCATGATCACGAAGACATCCTTTGCGCCCACGGCCAGGTCCATGGCCCCACCAACAGCGGGGATGGCCTCGGGCTCACCGGTGTGCCAATTGGCGAGGTCGCCGTTGCGCGAAACCTGGAACGCGCCGAGCACGGCGATGTCGAGGTGGCCGCCGCGCATGATGGCAAACGAGTCGGCGTGATGAAAGTAGGAGCATCCGGGCGACTCGGTTATCGGTTTCTTTCCCGCGTTCAGAAGGTCGGTATCGATGTCGTCACCGTGCGCTTCGGGCCCCATCCCCAGCATGCCGTTCTCGGTGTGCAGGATGATCTCGTGTTCCGGGTTCAGATAGTTCGATACCTGAGTGGGAATGCCAATACCGAGGTTGACCACTGCGCCGGCCGGCACGTCGCTGGCCACGCGCTCAGCCATCTGCGCTCGCGTCAATTTTTCGGGGTGGCGGTGACCAATTTTCACGAGTGCTCCTTGGGGTTGGTGCTCGCGACCTGAACGACCCGGTCGACAAAAATGCCGGGTGTGACGATGTTCTCCGGGTCGAGATCGCCGAGCTCGGCGAGGAAGGGAACCTGAACGATGGTTGTGGTCGCCGCCATTGCCATGATCGGCCCGAAGTTGCGCGAGGTTTTGCGATAGAGAAGGTTGCCCCAGCGGTCGGCCTTGTGCGCCTTGATGAGGGCGTAGTCGGCCTTAATCGGATACTCGAGCACGTAGTCCCGACCGTCGATGTGGCGCGTCTCTTTGCCGTCGGCCAGCGTCGTGCCGAAACCGGAGGGGGTGAAGAAGGCGCCGATCCCCGCACCGGCCGCGCGAATGCGCTCAGCCAGGTTGCCCTGGGGCACAAGCTCCAGTTCGATGTCGCCCGCGTGGTACTTGGCGTCGAAATGCCATGAGTCGACCTGTCGGGGGAACGAGCAGACAACCTTTCGCACGGCGCCGCTCTTGACGAGCAGGGCGAGCCCTTCGTCGGCGTTGCCCGCGTTGTTGTTGACGATGGTGAGCCCGGAAAGTTTGCGACGCAACAGGCCGTTGATGAGGTCGATCGGTTGCCCGGCAAGGCCAAAACCGCCGATCATGATGGTTGCGCCGTCAGGGATGTCGGCGAGAACCTCGTCGACGGAGTCGCGGAACTTGTTGATCATTCGGGCCCTCACATTTGTTCGTATGTCGAACATAAGTTCGACTTATGAACAATCTATCTCACGACGTCCCACTCTGTCTGCACAGAATTTGGTCAGTCGCTGCTGGGGCTGGCTAGCGAGCGGAGAAAAGTGCGCGGACGTCTGCGTCAATCCGGTCTAGCGCGTCGGGTGACATGGCGTCGATGTAGACCTTGAGCTTCTCCTCGGTGCCACTCGGACGCAGCATCACGCGTGAGCCGTCGGCCAGGTGCCACGCCAGCAGATTGGTGGCGGGCAGACGATTGACGCTGCGGGCATAGTCGTCGACGGCAACGATTCGCGAACCGCCAATGTCCGCGGGTGCCGCCTTTCGCAAGGCGGTCATGGTCTCCTCGATGCGGGCAGCATCGGTGCGCATCGAGAGCTGAGAACTGACAAAAGCTCCGTGGGTCGCGTTGAGTTCGGTGACCTTGTCCAACAGGGTGAGCCCCGAAGCGTGCAGATCGCTCACCAGGGCCAAGACGGCCAACCCCGCAGAAATGCCATCTTTGTCGTGCAACGTTTCGGGATTCACCAGGTATCCGAGAGCCTCCTCGAAACCGAAGATGAGTTGGGGCACCCGCGCGATCCACTTGAACCCGGAGAGTGTTCGCACGACCGAATAGCCGAAAGACTTGCCCAGAGATTCGAGAGCGGGTGTCGACACCACGCTGCAGGCGAGTGAGCCCGTTGTGCGCCCCGAGCGCGACGCTCGGTCGCAGGCCCACCAGGCCAGCGCAAGCCCGACCTCGTTTCCGGAGAGGCGACGAAACACCGGAGCGCCGCCCGTTGCGTTCGGAATGGGAACGCCCACGGCAAGTCGGTCGGCATCCGGGTCGTGCGCGAGCACTAGTTCGGCACCGATTTCGTGAGCGAGGGTAAACGCACGACTGAGAGCCCCCGGCTCTTCCGGGTTGGGCACGGAAACCGTGGGAAACGAGCCGTCCGGGTCGTCCTGTTCGGTGACCGGAATGGGAAGGGCGTACCCCGCCTGACGGAGAACGCGGCGAAAAGTTTCGCCTCCCACCCCGTGCAGCGCGGTGTACGCCACGCGCGGACGGAAGAGCGGCTCGGGAACCAGGGCGGCGGTGCGGGCAACGTACGCGTCGATGATGTCATGCGGTGCGTGTTCCACGGCACCCCGCGGAAGCGCGGTAATGGGCCCCGATTTAGCCACGGTGTCGATGCGCCGGGCAATCTCGGCGTCCACGGGTGACGTGATTTGGGCGCCCCGGTGCACCCCGCCGAGGTAAACCTTGTATCCGTTATCGCCCACCGGGTTGTGGCTGGCGGTAATCATGACGCCGGCATCGGCATCGAACTCGCGCACCGCGAAAGCCAGAACCGGCGTCGGCACGGGTCCGGGAAGAAGGACGGCGCGGACCTGTGCACCCGCCATGATTTCTGCCGTGTCGCGCGCAAAAATGTCGGAGTTTGCGCGGGCATCAAACCCAATCACCACAACGGGCATGTCTGTGCTTCGTCGGGTCGTGTGAATGGCCGACGGTCCGTTAATCGAGGCGCCTGCCTCGCGCAGGTACTGAGCCAGAGCCGCCGCGGTTTGAGCCACCACGACACGGTTCATGCGCGCCGGTCCAGCGCCCAGACGTGCCCTCAACCCAGAGGTCCCAAAGGTGAGACGGCTCCCAAAGGCAGCGTGCAATTTCTCAACGGCATGTCGATCTCCCGCCTCGGCACGAGACGTGAGCACCGTCGCTTCGGCACGCGTGCTCGGGTCCGGGTCCATCTCGGCCCACGCGCGTGCCTGAGCGATGAGATCCTGGGTCTTGTAATCCACCACAGCTAACTCGTCTCGTCACGATTGAGGCCGGGTGTAACGAATCCGCCCGTGTCGAGGCGCGCGGCATCCCGAGAGGGGTGGTGACGCATCGACACTGAACGCATGGCTTAACTTTAGGGGCGTAACCGGTTTAAGCCGCTCTGTGAGCTCACCTCAACACTGTGTGGGCCACCCGCGCGCGGCATGCGGACTAGGCGTCTTCGATCGTGAGCAGCAGGTGTCCGTTCGGCACGGTCTCACCAACCGGAGCACTGATGCCGGTGACGATGCCGTCCTTGTGGGCGGCCACCGACTGTTCCATCTTCATGGCTTCGAGCACCAAGAGCTGATCCCCCTTGACCACCTTCTGACCCTCGGTCACCGCAATCTTGACGACGGTGGCCTGCATGGGAGCCTTCACGGCCGACCCCGACGGACCGGATGCCGAACCCTCGGGCGTCTTGCGCTTGGGTGCCGGACCGAGCGTGACGAGGTCACCCGCGGTCGCCCGCAGCAGTTTGGCCGGCAGCGAGACCTCGATGCGGCGTCCGTCGACTTCGACGGTGACCCCGCGGCGCTTTGACTCCGGAACGACCTCGTCGGATTCGCCGCTCCAGGGCTCAACCGTGTTCTCCCACTCGGTTTCAATCCACGACGTGTAAATCTGGAAAGGGGCGTCACCCTCGGGAGCAAACGCCGGATCGTTCACAACAGCGCGGTGGAAGGGCAACACCGTCGGCAGACCGTGCACCTCAAACTCGTCGAGTGCGCGGCGTGAGCGCTCCAGCGCCTCGGCACGAGTTGCACCCGTCACGATGAGTTTGGCGATCATGGAGTCGAAGGACCCCGAGATCACGTCGCCCGCGGCGACGCCGGTGTCGACGCGCACGCCGGGTCCTCCGGGAACGTTGAACTCGTGAACGGGGCCGGGAGCGGGCATAAAGTTTCGCCCCGCGTCTTCGCCGTTGATGCGGAACTCAAACGAGTGGCCGGTGATGACCGGGTCGGCATAGTCGAGCACGCCGCCCTCGGCAAGACGGAACTGCTCGCGAACCAGGTCGATTCCCGTGACCTCTTCTGAGACCGGGTGCTCTACCTGCAGGCGCGTGTTGACCTCGAGGAACGAGACTGTGCCGTCGGCACCGATGAGGAACTCGCAGGTTCCGGCACCGACGTAGCCGACCTCCTTGAGAATTGCTTTTGATGAGGTGTAAAGCTCGGTGAGCTGCTTCTCGGTGAGGAAGGGCGCGGGGGCTTCTTCGACCAGCTTTTGGTGCCGGCGCTGCAGTGAGCAGTCGCGCGTGGAGACCACGACAACATTGCCGTGCTGATCGGCGAGACACTGCGTCTCGACGTGACGGGGCTTGTCGAGGTACTTCTCTACGAAGCATTCGCCGCGACCGAAGGCGGCAATGGCTTCGCGCGTTGCCGAGTCGAACATCTCGGGAACTTCTTCGCGAGTGCGGGCCACCTTGAGCCCACGACCGCCGCCGCCGAAGGCCGCCTTGATGGCCACGGGTAGACCGTGCACGTCGACAAACTCCAGCACCTCATCGGCACCCGACACGGGGTTGAGTGTTCCCGGAGCGAGGGGCGCACCCACTTTTTCGGCCACGTGGCGTGCCGAGACCTTGTCGCCCAGGCGCTCGATGGCCTCGGGACTCGGACCAATCCAGATCAGACCCGCGTCAATGACGGCACGAGCAAAATCGGCGTTTTCGGCGAGGAATCCATAACCGGGGTGTACGGCGTCTGCGCCCGAGCGGCGAGCCACGGCCAGAATCTTGTCGATGACGAGGTACGTTTCGGCGCTCGTGGTGCCACCCAAGGCGTAGGCCTCGTCGGCGAGCTTGGCGTGCAGCGCGTCGCGATCCTGGTCGGCGTAGACCGCCACCGAACCGATGCGGGCGTCACTGGCTGCTCGAATGATGCGCACGGCGATTTCACCGCGGTTGGCAATGAGCACTTTGTGGATGCGAGACATGGCATTCAGCCTATCGAGAGTGTGGAGAATGCCGCCTGTTCAGTCGTTGCAGGTAACTCGCCGGGCCCGGTCTGCGGAGAACTCTCAGGCTCATGCGCTAGCGTTCGACGTAGGAATTCTTCTTCACTTGTTGGCTGGAATGTCGACCACCTATCTGGACAGGTCGGCCTAGCCCGTGAACTCACTTACCTCTACCCTCGGTCCCGTTCGCGTCACGTCACCCCGGCAGAACGCCGTGAGTGACCGCGCCCCGAGTGCCTACTCGCGTGTGCTCGCGACGGCGAGGGAGGCGGGCCTCATGCGCCGCGCCCCGGGCTTCTACGGCATCGTTTTCGGTTCGCTCGTGCTGGCCACCGCCGGTGTCGTTTACGGATTCATTGTTCTCGGTGACACCTGGTACCAGCTACTCATCGCCGCGGCGCTGGGACTGGTGCTTACCCAGTTCGCGTTTCTCACCCACGAAGCGTCTCACCGCCAGGTGTTTACGTCTGGCAAAGTCAACGACCGGGTCGGACGCCTTCTCGCTGCCGGTGTGGTGGGCATCAGTTACGCGTGGTGGATGAACAAGCACACCCGCCACCACCAGCACCCCAACACGATCGGCAAAGACCCCGACATCGAAATCGACACCATTTCGTTCACCGAGGAAGACGCGCGCACTCGCACCGGAGTCTTAGCGTGGATTACGCGCCGACAGGGGTACCTCTTCTTCCCGCTCCTCACGCTCGAGGGGCTCAACCTGCACCTTCGCTCCACCATGGCGCTCTTCGAGCGAGGCCCCATTCCCGGCCGCGTGCTCGAACTCACCCTCATTTTCGCGCGACTGGGAGCCTACGTGGGTGTGGTGTTCTGGCTGCTGCCCGTGGGCATGGCCTTTGCCTTCATCGGCGTTCAGATGGCGGTCTTTGGTATCTACATGGGCGCGTCCTTCGCCCCCAACCACAAGGGTATGCCGCTGATTTCGGCCGGCATGAAGATTGATTTCTTTCGCCGGCAGGTCATGACCTCGCGCAATATTCGGGGCGGATTCTGGATGAGCATCCTTTACGGCGGGCTCAACCTCCAGATTGAGCACCA
>DBCH01000146.1:36477-40739 GCA_002292955.1 Microbacteriaceae bacterium UBA963
CGTGCCGCCTGCAAGCGCGAGGGCGTGACCTACACCGAGACGGCCATGATGGCCTCATACGCTCGCGTGATCGACTACCTCAATCGAGTCGGACTCTCGGCGCGCGATCCGTTCGACTGCCCGGTGAGCACGCGCTTTTCAGACGCCACCTAACGATTCGGTCGGTGCCTCACGGCGCTGGTGGCGACGCCCAGAACCGGGGCCACTCAACTCCGAGTTGCCCGGCGAGTTGACGCACCGCAGGAATACTGACGCCCACCACGGTTGACGGATCTCCCTCGATGCGTTCGATGAACGCTTGGCCACGAGCATCAATGGTGAAGGCGCCCGCAACGGCCAAAGGCTCACCCGAGGCTACGTAGGCGTCGATCTCGTCGTCGGTGATGTCAGTGGCAAAACTGACGCGCGCCATTGAGGTGACGCCAATGCCGCGTGGGCTCTTGGCATCTGTGGCATCGATGAGCCAGTGGCCGGAGTACAGCTCTCCCGTGCGCCCGCGCTGCGCGTGCCATCGCTCGCGGGCGCGCTCGGCGGTGTGCGGTTTACCGTAAATCACGTCGTCGAGCACAAAGGCCGAGTCGCCGCCCAGCACCAGCCCGTCGAGGTGAGTGCCGGCTGCCACCGCCTGCGTGATCGCGGCCTCGGCTTTAGCGCGGGCGAGGAGCAGCACCATGTCGGCCGCCGCCAGGGGACCAGATACGGCTTCGGCCTTACGCACGGCCGCTTCTTCGTCAACGCCGTTGGGCACCACAATCGGCTCGATTCCCGCGGCCCGCAGGGTCGCCAAACGTGCCGGGGAGGTGGAGGCGAGGTACAAGCGCATGGGGTGTCCTTAGTGTGAGTCGCAAACGTGAGTACAACGAACGTGACAGGCTGTGTGTCGTGGGCGACGAGTTTGAGTGTGACATTACCAACGTGGCACACGGGGGTGTCTTCGTGGCGCGACACGAGGGACGCGTCGTTTTTGTCAGTGATGCTCTGCCGGGTGAGCGCGTGCGTGTGCGTGTCACCGAGGCCAGCAAGTCACGCTTTTGGCGCGCCGACACCATCGCGGTGGTCTCCCCGTCGGCACATCGACGCGAACACGTCTGGCCCGAAGCATCCGTGGCGCGCGATCCCGAAGAACGCCCGGGAGGCGCCGAGTTTGGTCACATCAATCTGACGCACCAGCGCGATCTCAAGACCACGGTGCTTCACGAATCCTTCGAGCGGGTGGGCAAGCTCGCCCTGCCGAGCCTGTTGCCGCAATCCGTTCGGGTGCGTGGTGTGGGGCACGACGACGAGCGCAACGGTCTCGGCTGGCGCACGCGCGTGCGATTGCACGTGGATGCGGCCGGGCGGGTGGGCCCCTTCGCGGCGCGCAGCCACTCGGTGATTTCGGTGCAGGGTTTGCCGCTTGCCGCGGCAGACATTGAACGCGTGGCACCGCTGGGTGCGCGTTTGTCTGGTCCGAGCACACTGGATATTGTTGCGCCGGGTGGCATCGAAGCACGACAGCTGGATGCCGACTCTCCTCTGGTGGTGACCGAAACCGTGGGCGACCGCGCGTTCCGGGTGCGGGCGCTCGGATTCTGGCAGGTTCACGTGGAAGCACCCGAAACGCTCACCGCCGCCGTGCGCTCGGCCACGGACGACGCGCTGCTCGATCCTCAGGCGGCCAATCTCGACCTCTACGGCGGCGTGGGACTTCTGGCGGCGGCGCTCGGTGATGTGGGCGGCACCACCACGCGCATCACCACGGTGGAGTCGGATGCCGACGCCACAGATTTCGCTGCCGAGAACCTTGCCGAGTGGGTGGGAGCCCGCGCGGTCACCGCCCGGGTAGACCGCTACTTGGCCGATCAACGGGCAAACGCTTCGGCCAGCGAGGGATCGCGATTTCGGCGCGCCACCGTGATTCTCGACCCGCCGCGGGCCGGGGCCGGGAAGGCCGTCATTGATGAGCTGGCCGGCCTCGAACCCGCGCAGGTGGTCTACGTGGCCTGTGACCCCGTGGCGCTGGCGCGCGACACCGCCCTGCTTCTGCAACACGGTTATCGCCTCGCGCACCTCGAGGCGTTCGATCTGTTTCCGCACACTCACCACTTCGAGTGTGTGGCACGGTTCGTGCGCGACTAGGGTCCGGGGCTCCCCTTAACAGACCAGAGGGCCAACTTTGACAGCCGACCCTCTGACCTCTTACCGCGTCGGGGCAACAACCCGAAAAAGTGCTCCGTCGCGGATTTTGGGCAGCCGAAAATTGGGGGGACATCGACTGCCGATGACCATCAGTGTCTCACCACTCGCGCGCGGTGACAAGAGTGAGCGTTGCCGAGGCTGGTTGCTCTAGCGAGGAAAGTCCAGGCCAAATTCCATGCTCACGCCGATATCGTCGCGCACCGCGCGCTGGGAACGCTGCCACGGTGTCTGGCGCCCGCCACCCACCGCGTACTCCTCGGCCGACTCCTCATCGATCATCGCGTCGAGAACCACCTCAACGGCGGCCCGTTCTTCGGGGGTCACGCCGCGCGTGCGAAAAACCAGATCGTCGAGGCTCACAGCGGAATGTTTCCGTGCTTCTTCGCCGGCTGCGACGCGCGCTTTCCGCGCAACGCACGAAGGGCTTTGATGATGGCCACGCGGGTGGACGCGGGTTCGATCACTCCGTCGAGTTCACCGCGCTCAGCGGCCAAGAAGGGACTGGCCACGTTGTAGGTGTACTCATTGGCAAGCTGCGTGCGCACCGCAGCCACGTCGGCACCCGTGGCCTCGGCCTCTTTGATCTTGTCGCGGAAGAGAATGTTCACTGCGCCCTGTCCGCCCATCACGGCAATCTCCGCCGTGGGCCACGCCAGGTTGATGTCGGCACCGAGTTGCTTCGAACCCATGACGATATAGGCGCCACCGTAGGCCTTTCGGGTAATGACCGTGACCAGCGGCACCGTTGCTTCGGCATACGCGTAGAGAAGCTTTGCGCCACGGCGAATCACGCCCGTCCACTCCTGGTCGGTTCCGGGCAGGTAACCGGGCACGTCGACAATGGTGACGATCGGAATCGAGAAGGCGTCGCAGAAGCGCACGAAGCGGCTGGCCTTTTCGCCCGCCTCGATGTTGAGTGTGCCCGCCATGGCGCTGGGCTGGTTGGCGATGATTCCCACCGAGCGACCCTCAACGCGGGCGAATCCAATGATGATGTTGGGCGCGAACAGCGGTTGAACCTCAAGGAACTCCGCGCGGTCCACCACGCGACGAATAATCTCGAGCACGTCGTAGGGTTGGTTGGCCGAGTCGGGAATGATTGAGTTCAGCTTCTTGTCGGACTCGGTAATCTCGAGCTCGACGTCGCTCTCGTAGACCGGTTGCTCGGCCATGTTGTTGTCGGGCAAGTATGAGATGAGTGCGCGGGCGTAGTCGAGCGCGTCGGGTTCGTCGGCGGCCAGGTAGTGCGAGACTCCCGAGATGGTGTTGTGCGTGAGCGCACCGCCCAGCTCTTCAAAGCCCACGTCTTCGCCCGTGACCGTCTTAATAACATCGGGACCGGTGACGAACATGTGGCTGGTCTTGTCGACCATGATCACGAAGTCGGTGAGGGCGGGGGAGTAGACCGCACCACCGGCAGCTGGGCCCATGATGATCGAGATCTGCGGGATGACGCCGGATGCAGCCGTGTTGAGGCGGAAGATTTCGCCGTACTTGCCGAGGGCAACAACGCCCTCCTGAATGCGGGCACCGCCCGAGTCGAGCATGCCGATGATGGGAACACCCGTCTTCAGGGCGAACTCCATGATCTTGATGATCTTCTCGCCTGCGACCTCGCCCAGCGAGCCACCGAAGATGGTGAAGTCTTGAGAGTAAACAGCCACCTGGCGACCGTGAATCGTTCCGGCTCCGGTGACAACCGAATCGCCATAGGGGCGATTCTTTTCCATGCCGAATGCGGTGGTGCGATGGCGCACGTACTCATCAATCTCAACAAACGAACCCGGGTCGAGGAGCTGCTGGATGCGCTCGCGCGCGGTCATCTTGCCCTTGGCGTGCTGCTTCTCGATGGCCGCCGCTTCGCTGGCCAGAACGGCCTCGTTGTAGCGCTTCTTCAGGTCGGCAATTTTCCCCGCGGTAGTGAACGGGTCGATGTTCTTGTCTTTGGCAGTCACGGTTTCACTTTACTGTCGACGCGCGCGTGAAGTGTGGTTGAGTTTGAGGTAATGAATCTTTATCGCACCGAGCGGGTCTCTCCCCGCGTCGAATGGCGCGATGCGGTGGGCTCGACAAATGCCGAATTA
>DBCH01000057.1 GCA_002292955.1 Microbacteriaceae bacterium UBA963
CGCCAGCCGTCGCGCTCGCCCACTTCGTTGAGATCACTCATGCCCTCAGGCTACGCGACGAAAGGAGCTCAGGGGCGCGCGTCAATCTCGGCGATGAGCGCTTCAATCTTGGCGCGAATCTCATCGCGGATGGGACGCACGGCATCCGGACCTTGCCCCGCTGGATCATCCAGCGGCCAGTCTCGGTAGATGCGTCCGGGAAAGAACGGGCACTCGTCGCCGCAACCCATGGTGATCACATAGTCCGCTTGCTGCACAGCAGCGTCGGTGAGCACCTTGGGCGCATTGTTGGCAATATCGATGCCCTCCTCGGCCATCACCGTGATGGCAGAAGGGTTGATCTGGTCTTTGGGCTCGGTGCCCGCTGAGAGCACCTGCACGCGGTCTCCGGCCAAATGCTGAAGGTAACCGGCGGCCATCTGTGAGCGGCCCGCGTTGTGCACGCACACAAAAAGAACGGTTGCGGAGAACTCTGGCTCATTACTCATGACACAAGTCTTGCAGACACACTAGACGCCACCGCCGCCGCCACCGCCACCGCCGCCACCCGATGAGCCGCCACCCGATGAGCCACCGTCTGACGAACTGCCGCTGGAGCTCGCCCACGACGTGGAAACCGACGAAGAGAAGTCGGTAAGGAATGCAGAAAACAAGAGCAGCTGACCGGGACTGTCCCCCACATACCAGGTGGGCTCTCGTGAGCTCTCCTCGTAGAGGTGGCTGAGGACTTCCGACCACTCCTTTGCCAGTCCAAAGATGATCGCGTACGGCAAAACGTGCTCGGTGAGTGAAAGCATGGTTTTCGCGTTGCCGACCGCGACCGGCTTGCGCAGTGCCCCCTCAGGGCTCTGCAATACGCGAAGGCGGTCTGCTTCGGCCAGGCGAATGTAGTCGCGCAGACCGAGCAGTTTGTCGCGCTCCAGCGCACCCTGCTCCGTGAGGGGAGTGACCTTGCGCAGGATGAAAATGCCGGGCACGAGACACACCCAGAACACCCCGATTGACAGCCCGGGAATGGCGCCGCCAAGACCGAGTCCCATCAACTGAAGGCTCGACCATCCCATCACGAGGGCGCCGATAATGGTCACGGCGATCAGAAGACCGCGAAGTGCACCGCCCTTCTGTACACGCAGACCCGTTGTTAAAGCCTGGAGCTTAAGCGCGCGCTGGAGTTTCGACAGGCGTCGATATCGGGCCGTGTCCGGCGTGAGCGTGCTCACCTGTGTTCCGGCAGCAACGCCCTCGCCGAGAAACGCAGCGAGGAGCTCGCTATCGTCATCGCTCGCCGCCTTCGCGGTGCGTTCGATAACGAACCCGCGTTTGTTCCGGCCCGACGCATCCGCTGGGCTAATGATGACCAAGCCGCGCACCGCAGCATCGATAAGTGCCGCGGGAAACGCGCGACGCTTGTTGCCCATGATGTTGGCTGCCAGAAGGGGAGTCATGTGGGGATCGGCCGCGTACTCGGGAATGATGATGCCGCGGCCGCGATGATTGCGCCAGTAGGTGAGGCGCAGCACGAGTCCTGCAATGAGACCGCCGAGGAAGAGCACGACGGAGAGCGAGAAAATCCAGCCGAAGACGTCGGTGAACATGTCGGTGGACGGCATCACGAACGTGTCGGCCGCAAACCCGACGGCCAGCGTCAGCGTTTCATAGGGAAGCAGGTTGACGGCCCCAAAGAACATCATCGTGTCGCCCGCGTCGTTCGTCACCACCTCATTCTGGGCACAGGGTGTTTCGGTGCCCTCGGCTCCTTGGTAACACGCGCTATCGCCGGTGAGTGAATCGACGAGGTCTTTCGGGATGATGACTGAAGCGCTGACCGAACCGAAAGGTTGCCCCCAACCGGTGCCGTTCACGTCCCAGTAAAACTCCTGCGCCGCGCCGCCGCCGCTCGGCTCAAAAATGACGTTGTTTTGCCGATACTCGAACACATAGGTCTGTACGCCGTGAACATAATCGAGGGCGGCGACCGTGACCTCCAAGAACCCGCCGGTCTCGTTCGCGTCGAAGTCACGGGCATTTCCGTCACCGTCCGTCACACCCAGAAGCTCGAGACCGACTGGCCTGTCACGGAAGCTCGTGGGGATGGCGCGAATGATGCCGCGGTTCTGATCGGTTTCGGGGAATTGAGCAACGAGGGTTTCCACCACGCGCATCTGTGCTCCGCCCGAAGACGCGCGACTGAGTTCGTACGTCGCCGTCATTGACTCGAAAGTGAAATCATCGACGCCTGCCTGCGCAGGTACGGCCGCCGAGAATCCGAGTGCGACGAGAATCGCCAGAGCGACCGTCGATACCGTGGCGATGCGTCGTTTCATGTGTTCAGACTACTTCTGAGGGCGAGCGTGTTTGGCCCACTCCCTGACCCAGGCGGGGATGCCCTCGGGGCCGGGAACGGCGCCAAAGAGTTCGGCGAGCTCGGCGTGATCCACCGACCCCCCCGAGCGCTTGAGGAATCGCGATCGCACAACGGCTCGGGCATGAACGTGGCCGCCCCGCACAAAGGTTTGCTCGAGAAAACCCCAGCGATCATCAAAACCCAGAATGCGGGTGTGCACCTCGAACGTCTTCCACGGATTGAGCGAACGATAGTAGGCAATGGTCTGCCCGGCGAGGACCGGGTACCAACCAGCGGCCTTCAGGCGCGGCCACGTGCCCGAACGCAGCATCAGGTCCATGCGGCCCAGGTCCATGATCGACAGGTACTTACCGTTGTTCATGTGTAACAGGGTGTCGAGATCACTCGGCCACACGCGGAACGGCGTTACGGCCGTGTCTTGCGGGGCTAACCGAGAGCGAAAGCGGCTTCGAAGAAAGAGCCACACAACACGCAGGTAGAGATTCACG
>DBCH01000035.1 GCA_002292955.1 Microbacteriaceae bacterium UBA963
TGCCGAGCGCAGGGCTTCATCGGAATCGTTCGTGACCACGATCACGGTGGTGTCGGGGGAGACCATCAACCCGGGTTCGAAGTTGTACTGCCTAAAGACGGGCGCGCCCACTGCCAGCACGGTGTCGAAATCGGCAAGTTGTTTGCGCAGCACAGAACGGGCCGCCGAGAGGAAGCCGGCGAACAGGGGATGATCCTGCGGGAAACCGGCCTGTCCGGCAAAGGACTCCTGGTAGACCGGCGTCTGCGTGCGCTCGGCCAGCCGAACGAGTGCGGCCCAGCCCTCGACCGTGTCGTTGCCCGCTCCGGCAATAATGACGGGATTCTTTGCGCGGTCGAGGTGACCCACGACTGTCGCTACCGTGGCGGCACTCGGCTCGCCCGAAACCACGGCCCCCACCGGTGCGGGGAAGACGCGCTCGTCGGTGTACTCCGCTAGCCAGTCGTCCATGGGAACAATTACGATGGCCGGTCCGCGCCGCGTGGTGGCCTCGTGATACGCGCGCGCCACGGCGGCCGGCACATCGAGGGGTGTCACGGGTTCGTTGAACCACACCGGGTACTCACCAACCAAGCCCCGGAGTCGCCCCGCGAGGAATGGTTCGGTGGCGAGGTGCCGGCGGTCCTGTTGGCCGACCACGATCACGAGAGGTGCGCGGTTGACGCGCGCGGTGGCAATGGCGCCCACGGCGTTGCCCAGGCCGGCCGTGGTGTGCACCACAACCATGGCCGCCTTCCGGCGCGCGAGTGCATAGCCGGTGGCCATGCCCACCACCGAGCCTTCGTGCAGCGCCAGCGTGAAGTTGATGTCGGCCGGCAGGTTTGCGAGCAGGGAGATCTCGGTCGATCCCGGGTTGGCAAAAACCGTTGTCAGGTCGTACTGGCGCAGGACGTCAAAGAACACATCGCGCACGGTCTGTGGGGCGGAGGAAGTCATCGGTGTCCTACTCTGGTGACCAGCGAACGGGGGTCTCACCGTTTCGATGCTACCGCCGACGGGCATCTGGCAACACGGCTCGGCGCCCAATCACCAGCGATGTCACACGGCTGCGCAAGGCACTGCGCACATCGTCAATTGACCTCTCAGATGTCGGGCATAGACTATTTTCACTTCACCTATTTGTTGTGGGGTGACACACAAGTTCCCGCGAGTCTCGAGGAGGAGACATGGCACTGCTCGATCCTAAGATTTGGACCGACAAGATTTACATCAACGGCTGGGTTGCCGGCGGCGGAGGAACGCGCGACGTAGTGTCGCCCTCGACCGGCGAGAAGCTTGGCTCGATTGGTATGGCCAGCGTGGCGGATGCCAACAAGGCCGTTTCAGAAGCCGCCAAGGCCCAGGTTGGCTGGGCTGCGACGCCCCCCGAGCAGCGCGCCGCAATTATGCGCAAGGCCGGCGAGCTGTTTGGCACGTACTCTGCTGAAATCAGCGAGTGGCTGGTTAAAGAGGCAGGATCGATTCCGCCCAAAGCTGGTCTCGAGATTCACGTGGCCGAAGGCGAGTGCTTCGAAGCAAGCGCCCTGCCAAGCCACCCCATGGGGAGCGTGCTGCCGTCGAACGACCCGCACTGGAGTTTCATGCGTCGCCGTCCGTCGGGCGTTGTGACGGTCATCGCTCCGTTCAACTTCCCCCTTATCCTGTCGATTCGCTCGATTGCTCCTGCCATCGCGCTGGGCAACGCCGTCGTCTTCAAGCCAGACCCTCGCACGGCTGTGGGTGCTGGTGCCGCCATCATTCGCATCTTCGAAGAGGCCGGGCTTCCCCCGGGCGTCTTCCAGCTGGTGAACGGTGGTGCCGATGTGGGTGAGGCCGTGGTCATTGCCCCCGAGGTTCGCATTGTTTCCTTCACGGGTTCGACGTTGGCCGGTCGGAAGGTGGGTGAGCTCGGTGGCAAGCACCTCAAGCGCACGCACCTCGAGCTCGGTGGAAACAACGCACTCATCGTGCTTCCCGGTGTTGACGTGGCCAAGGCGGCTTCGGCTGGCGCCTTTGGTTCGTGGATGCACCAGGGTCAGATCTGCATGACCACCGGTCGCCACATCGTGCACGAATCGGTTTACGACGACTACGTGGCAGCTCTTGTGGAGAAGGCCAACCACCTTCCCGTGGGCAACCCGGCTACCGACCAGGTGGCACTCGGCCCGATCATTGATGCCGGCCAGACCGCAAAGGTGCAGGCCATCGTTGACGAGACCGTGAAGCAGGGCGGCAAGCTGGCGGCTGGTGGAACGCACGAGGGCAACTTCTTCAAGCCCACCGTGCTGGCCGACCTGAAGCCCAGCATGAGCGCCTGGAAAGACGAGATCTTTGGTCCCGTTGCTCCCATCATGAAGTTCTCCACCATGGAGGAAGCCGTCGCTCTCGCCAACGACAGCGAGTACGGGCTCTCCATTGGAATCCTGGGTGACGTGGGCGAGGCCATGAAGATTGCCGATCAGCTCAACACGGGAATCCTGCACATCAACGAGCAGACGGTTGCCGACGAGGCCAACATTCCGTTCGGTGGCGTGGGTGCCTCGGGCACGGGATCGCGTTTTGGTGGTGCCGAGGCCAACATCGAGTCCTTCACCGAACAGCAGTGGCTGACGGTTCGTCCGGACATCGCGCCCTACCCGTTCTAAACAAGGCGGGGGTCGGGTCGCGTGCGACTCGGCCCCTTTCTCGTTCCTGACCATCGAATCCTCGAGAAGCAGACACATGCCGACAAACGAACCACTCGCCACGACGTCGTACGACTTCGATGCGTGGTGCGATGTGCTGAGCGCCAACGACATCCCGATGCAGATCGAGTGTGCCAGCCGCGATACCTTTCGCGCAGAGATGCGCACCAAAAACTTGGGCGGCATCAATTTCTTTGACATTCGTGCGGACGCCCACCGGGCCGTGCGCACCGCTGCGCTTCTCACCTCTGACGACACACGCGTGTACGGCGTGACCCTGCAGATCGAGGGAACCAGCTCACTCACGCAGGACGGACAGACGTCGATTCTGCAGCCCGGCGACTTTGCCCTCTATGACTCGACACGCGAATTCGAGCGTGATTTTCCGGAGGCATATCGGTGCTTCATTGTGCGTTTTCCGCACTCCATGATGCAGTTACCCTCACATACGCTCAGTAGCGTTACGGCAACCAGGTTCGGTGCAAAGGACGGCGTGGGAGTGGTTGTCTCGCCGTTTCTCGCCGAAACGGCCAACAATCTCTCGGAGCTGTCGGGTTGGTCGGGCGTTCGCGTGGCGCACGCGCTCATCGATCTGGTGTCGTCTGCCCTCGCCGAGAAGCTCACCGACGCCCAGATTGCTTCGGCAAACCCCCGCGCTCACGCCTTCGTGCGCGTGTGTGAGTACATCATGCAAAACCTCGGTGATCCCACCCTGAGCCCCGACGTGATTGCGCACGCCAACTTCATTTCGACGCGCCAGGTGCACAAGATCTTTCACGCCGAGCGCATTACGGTCTCCCAGTTCATTCGCGACCGCCGGCTCGAAGAGTGTCGCCGGCAACTGGCTGATCCTGCCGACGCGCACCTCACCGTGGGCCAGATTGCGGCACAGTGGGGCATCTATGACGGCGCCCATTTCTCGCGCATCTTTCGCAACGCCTATGGCATCAGCCCGCGCGAGTATCGCCGTTCTCAGCTCGACACGTCGGTGGCGTAGGACGCAATCCGTTTCACCGTCGGCTGTTCGTGATGAACTGGCGAGTGACGAAGGGGCGGCAACGTGAAGGTGCATCCTGTTCCTGCGGAGAACGCGCAGGACATTGACGTGGTGGGCGAGCGTTTTTACCGCGCCGCGATGGAGCGCATCGTGGGGACACCCCCGCTCAACATGGCCGTGATTCAACCCGTTCCGGTCATTCTCAAGCGTGAGCCGCAAAACTCCGCCGACCCCCTTGCCGTCGCGGTGATCATTCAAGACGAGGTGGTGGGATACCTGTCGGCCGAAGACGCCGCTCACTTTGCCCCGGAACTCGATCGGGTGGAGGCCGCCGGTGCCGTCACACTCGTTCAGGGCTCGCTCTGGTGCAAGTCCACCGACGAGGGGCTCATGAGCAACGTGCGTATCAAGATTCCTCGGGACTGGGTGTTCGACGGTTTTGTCGACGACGCCGAATATGTTCAGGCAACTTCCCCAAAAAGCTCCGGTTCGCGAGCTGGGCAACGGTCACAGCCACGCAGGTATCGCGGGGCGTGGATTGTCGTGATGGTGGTGGTGGCCCTGTGGTTCGTTTTCGTGCCCTTCCCCACAAACCTCATTGTGGCCTTAGTGACGTTCTCCATTGGCGCGTTCATTCTCGGCATCAGCAAACTCCGCGACCAGAAACGCTCTGAATAGCTAAGGCGCGCTAAAGGGGTCCTTTCCTCTGCAGGGTCTTGGCGTGGATGGGCGTCT
Source organism: Microbacteriaceae bacterium UBA963 (assembly GCA_002292955.1). Classification (GTDB taxonomy): domain Bacteria; phylum Actinomycetota; class Actinomycetes; order Actinomycetales; family Microbacteriaceae; genus UBA963. Next base: position 4,396 of record DBCH01000035.1, read on the forward strand.
ACGGGCGGACCGTGCAGAGGAGAGGACCCCTCACGCAAACTTTTAGAGCTGGTTACCGAGCTTGTACTCGCCCAACTTGAAGTCCGGCATCTCTTCACCCTCGCGGGTGTAGGAGAAGCCATCGGCACCAATGGTCACGGCCATCTCTGTGGCGTCGGTGCGTGCCACGAGCGGCTGCGGGTTGCCGTCGAGGTCCATCACAACGGAGGCTTCCGTGTACCAGCTGGGCACAACGGGTGTACCCCACCAGTCGCGTCGCTGGTTGTCGTGCACGTCCCACGTGATCACCGGGTTGTCGGGGTCGCCCGTGTAGTAGTCCTGCGTGTAGATCTCAACGCGGTGACCATCGGGGTCGCGCAGGTAGAGATAGAACGCGTTCGAGACACCGTGTCGGCCGGGGCCGCGCTCGATGTGATCGGACATGCGCAACGAACCCAACTTGTCGCAGATGGCGAGGATGTTGTGCTTCTCGTGCGTGGCAAAGGCGACGTGGTGCATGCGGGGTCCGTCGCCACCGGTGAGGGCGGTGTCGTGCACGGTGGACTTACGGCGAATCCAGGCAGCGTAAACGATGCCATCCTCGTCCTGAATGTCTTCGGTGACGCGAAAGCCCAGGTCCTGCATGAACTTCACGGCGCGAGGCACATCCGGGGTGACCTGGTTGAAGTGGTCCAGACGAACGAGGGCACCCGGGGTGTAGAGGTCGTAACGCCAGGCGAGACGCTCCACGTGCTCGGTCTCGTAGAAGAACTCGATGGGAAAGCCCAGCGGGTCTTCAACGCGAACCGAATCGCCGATGCCCTTGGTGAAGCCGTCCTTTCGGCGCTCGACACGGCAGCCGAGCTCGGTGTAAAAGGCCACAGCCTTATCGAGCTCTTCTGCGCTGCGCACGCGATACGAGAAGGCGGCAACACCGGCAATTGGGCCCTTGCGCAGCACGAGGTTGTGGTGAATGAACTCCTCGATACTGCGCAGGTAGATCACCGAATCGTCTTCTTCGGTCACGGTCAGGCCGAGAACCTCCACATAGAAGTGGCGCGACTTGGCCAGGTCGGTGACGATGATCTCCATGTAGGCGCAGCGCAGAATGTCAGGCGGGCTGGCTTTCGGCGTGGGCACGGGGTTGTCGGTCTTGATGGGAGCCTCTTGCGTGACATAGAAGCCGCTCGACGTCTTCGTTCGTCCTTTGAGTTCAGACATGATGGTTCCTTTCCGGGTTGATGTCTAGTGCTTGCCTGGTGTCGCTCCGCCCACGCCAAAGCGGGGCGAGTGGGATTCTTCGAGCGTGATTTGCACCGACTGCTGTGTCGTGTAGAAATCGATCGAGCGGTAGCCGCCCTCGCGCCCGAGACCTGAGGCCTTGACGCCACCGAACGGCGTGCGCAGGTCGCGCACGTTGTTCGAGTTCAGCCAGACCATGCCCGACTCAATCGCTTGCGCAAAGTTGTGCGCCCGCTTGAGGTTGGTGGTCCACACGTAGGCGGCGAGGCCGTAGCGAGTGTCGTTGGCCAGTTTGAGCGCCTCTTCGTCGGTGTCGAACGGCGTGATGGCAACCACCGGGCCGAAGATCTCTTCCTGGAAAATGCGCGCATCCGACTTGACGTCGACGAACACCGTGGGGGCAACGAAGTTTCCCGTGGGGAACCCCTCAGGGCGACCGCCACCGGCGAGCAGGCGTCCCTCACCCTTACCGATCTCGACGTAGCTCATCACCTTGTCGAAGTGGTTGGGGTGCACGAGGGCACTCACCTCACTCTTCGGGTCGGTGGGCAAGCCCACCACGATGTTCTTGGCGCGCTCGGCAAACTTCTCGATGAAGTCGTCGTAGATCTCGCGCTGAACGAGCACGCGGCTTCCGGCCGTGCAGCGCTCGCCGTTCAGGCTGAACACGCCAAACACGGTGGCGTCGAGTGCGGCCTCGAGGTCGGCATCGGCAAACACAATCGCGGGGCTCTTGCCGCCGAGCTCCAACGAGAGGCTCTTGAGGAACGGTGCCGCATTGGTCGACAGCGTGGCACCCGTGGAGCTATCGCCCGTGAACGAGATGAGCGGCACATCGGGGTGCTTCACCAGTGCGTCGCCCGCCACGCCACCGGATCCGAAGATCAGGTTGAACACGCCAGCGGGAACGCCAGCCTCTTCAAAGATCTCGGGCCAGAGTGCGGCCGAGAGCGGCGTGTAGCTGGCGGGCTTGAGCACAACCGTGTTGCCCGTGGCCATGGCCGGAGCCAACTTCCACGACTCCTGCATGAACGGCACGTTCCAGGGCGTGATGAGTCCGGCCACACCGATGGGCTTGCGGTTCACGTAGTTCATCTGCCGGCCGGGCACCTTGAACGCGTTGTCGTGCTGAGACACGATCAAGTCGGCAAAGAACCGGAAGTTCTCGGCCCCGCGTCGCGCCTGGCCCAGTGCCTGCGCGATGGGCAGTCCCGAATCGTACGATTCGATCTCGGCCAGACGGGCATCGCGTGATTCCACGATGTCGGCGATCTTGTGCAGGATGCGCGAGCGCTCGCGGGGGAGCATGCGCGGCCAGGGCCCCTCATCGAAGGCCTTCTTGGCTGCGGCCACGGCCTTGTTAACGTCTTCCGGAGTTGCCGAGGCAGCCGTGATGTAGGTCTCGTTGGAGACGGGCTCGAGCACGTCGAACGTGGCTCCGCCGGTGGCGTCAACCCACTCGCCGCCGATGTACAGGCGCAGGTGTGTGGGTAGATCCTTGGGTGCGTAGTCGGTAGCCATGTTTATTTTCTCCTCATGTCGAATTCGGGAAGGACGGGGGTGATCCACTTTTCGCCTTCAGCAAGCAGCTTCTCGATTTTCTCGATGCCTCCGGGAGTGGGGGTGATCAGCGGTGGGCGAACGAAGCCCGACTTGACGAGGCCCATGCGCTCGAGCACATACTTGCCCGGAGCGGGGTTGGTCTCCACGAACAGCAAATCAACCAGCGGGTGCACGCCGTAGTGAATTTCGCGCGCACGCTCGTGGTTGCCCTCTTCGTAGGCCCAGAACATGTCGCTCACAGCCTGCGGGGCGATGTTGGCCAGTGCCGAGATGAAGCCGATGCCGCCCAGCGCGAGCAGGGGCAGGCATAGGAGTTCGATACCCGACCACATGAGCAAGTCCTTGCCGCACTTGTGGAACACGTACGAGAAGTGCTCGAAGTCTTTGGTGGTCTCCTTGATGCCGACGATGTTGTCGAAGTCGCGGTAGAGACGCGCGAACGTCTCGGGCGCCAGCTCCACCGAGGTGCGAATCGGCACGTTGTAGGCCACGAGCGGCAGGTCGGGGAACTCGCGAGCCACCGTGGCGTACCACTGGTAGAGCGCTTCCTGCGTGGGGCGAGCGTAGTAGGGCGTAATGATGAGCGCGGCGTCGACGCCCATGGCCTGGGCGGCCGCGGTGACCTCGAGGGTTTCGTCGAGCTTGGCCGATCCCGTGCCGGGCATGAAGGGCACGCGGTCACCGATGGCGTCGTTCACGGTCTTCATGGCGGCAATGCGCTCAGCAATCGACTGCGAGCTGGGCTCACCGGTCGAACCGCCGAGCGAGATGCCGTTGGTGCCGTTGGCCAACTGCCAGTTGACCATGTTGGCCAGCGAGTCGTGGTCGACAGCGCCATCGGCGGTAAAGGGCGTCATGAGGGGAGCCAGACTGCCCTTGATCTTACGGGGATCACTGCGGAACTTCATGGTGTGCCTTTCGTAGGGTCTGGGATGAGACGGGGAATTTTTATGATGAGCGAGTGGATGCGGAGGTGTTCTTGCTGTCGAGATAGGCGTTGAGGGTGGCGAGTCGATGTGCTCGAGCGGCCATTTCGATGGTGAGGGCATCGGCACCGGAGGCGATCAGATTGACGAGGTTGTCGTGTTCCTCAACCGACTCCTGAGCGCGCCCGGGAATGTAGCCAAACGACGATTCGCGAATGGTGGCGAGTCTGTTCCAGCCGCGGTGTACGAGATCGAGGATGTGCAGGTTGGAGCAGTGTTCAAAGAACACGGCGTGGAACTCGTGGTTGAGTTCGGTGAACCGGGTGGGGTCAAAGTTGTTGAGGCAGGCGCGCATCTCATCGTTGATTTTGCGCGCCAGCGCCAGATCGTCAGCCGAAACGTGCGGCGCGGCCATGGCGGTGGCCAGGCCCTCAACAAGGCTCAGCGTCTCCATGGTGAACTGATACTCGCGCGCGTCGACGGCAACCACCTGCGCGCCAACGTTTGTGGTGAACGTGACGAGACCCTCCGCCTCGAGCCGGCGAATGGCCTCCCGAACGGGAACCACGCTGACGTCGAGCTCTTTGGCAATTTGCCCCAGCACCAGACGGTAACCGGGACCGTAGGTACCCTCGGTAATCGACTGCTTGATGGCGGCGTAGGCGCGCTCACTCTTACTGACGGCGATGGTGCTCACTTCTTGCCCTTCCGCCACGTCTCAAAGCGCTTCTTCCACTCGGCGTCCATGGGGTACAGGGTGTCGACCTTCTCGCCCTTCTTCACCATGGCGAGGATGAACTCCTCTTCGTCTTCTTGCACGATGGCGGCATCCACAACGGCTTCGATGAGGTGCGGCGGAATCACGAGCACGCCGTCGGCATCGCCCACAATCACGTCACCGGGCTGAACGGCACAACCACCGCAGGTGATGGTGATGTCGGTATCCCACGGCACGTGGCGACGACCGAGAACAGCGGGGTGCGGATTGGCGAAGTAGGTGGGCATGTCGAGCGCGCTCACTGCCGCCACATCGCGCACGCCACCGTCCGTCACAATTCCCTCGCACCCGCGTAGCTGAGCGCGGATGGCCAAAATGTCGCCGACGGTGCCGGTGCCCTTTTCGCCGCGGGCTTCCATGACGAGCACCTCGTCGGGTCCCACCGATTCGATGGCGCGCTTCTGCGCGTTGAATCCTCCGCCAAACTTCTCGAACAGATCTTCTCGGTTGGCGATGTAGCGCAGGGTGCGGGCCAAGCCGAGCATGCGCTTTCCGGGGCGGGTCGACTGCAGTCCGTCGATGCTGACGTTGTTGAAGCCCTTTTTGCGAAGCACCGACGACAGTGTGGCCGTCGACACCGAATTGATCTTCCTTTTGAGCTCGGGCGTCAGGATGCTCGCGGGCATCCCGGCCGCTTCGCGAGAACCCCAGGCTTCTTCGCGCTGCAGGTCGTCGACCTTGGGTCCTGCGCTAAACGCGGGCAGCTCGTGCGTTCCCTGCGTGATGGTGGAGACGAGTCGACCCGTTGTGGGCTTGCCCTTCGCGGTGGGAGCATCCACCTCAACTTCGAGCGTGTCGCCTGGCACAACAACGGACGATCCCGCCGGCGTTCCCGTGAGAATCACGTCACCGGGCTCGAGGGTGATGAGTTGCGAGAGGTCGGCCACGATGGTGCCAAAACTGAACGTGAGCGACTCGGTCGTGTCGTCCTGTGCGATCTTGCCGTTGACCCAGGTGCGGATGCGAATTTTGTGTTGGTCCACGGCACGAGCGTCAATGATGTTGGGGCCGATTGGAGTGAAACCGTCGCCGCCCTTGGAGCGCAAGTTTGATCCCTTGTCCACGTAGCGCAGGTCGTAGACGCCAAAGTCGTTGGCAGCGGTAATGGAGGCGACGGCGGCCCAGCCTTCTTCGGGTGAGACGCGACGAGCGCGCGTTCCCATGATGAGCGCGATTTCACCTTCGAATGCCAGCAGTTCGCAGCCGGCGGGACGCTCTACGTTCGAGCCCGAGGTCGCCAGCGACGTGAGCGGCTTCAGAAAGAACGAGGGAAATGCGGGCGTGCGACCTCGCTGCGCGATGCGCGAGGGGTAGTTGAGGTGCAGGGCAATAATCTTGCTCGGCTCAAAACCGGCATCGAGTGGTGTGACCGTCATGGACATCGCTCCCTTATGAATCAACGTATCTGAAATCATATACGATTCTGACGCGCACGCAAGTGCAAGTTTTGCTGGACGCTACGCAGCTAGGGACTCATGCCTTTCGGAAGTCTTGATGTGGGTAGTATTATTTTCTAGAGACTGAGTGTGAAGTGGCTAGCCCACAGAGAAGGACCAAACAACGATGCGTTCAGCCATTGTGCGAGGACTTGCGGCAGCTGCCGTGAGTGCGATTCTCATTGGTGGTGGCGTGGGTGCCGCGCAAGCCGCTGGGTCCTACTCGCTCGACCTCTACATCTCTCCGCCGTTTGTGCAGGGATCCGCCATCAATGATGGGGGCACCCTCAGCGAGGATTTCAACGACTTTACCCCCGGCATCAACGAATGTAACGGGCCGTGGGGTGTGGGAACGGCAACGGGTGATTGCACGGCAAAGCTCGTTGGCGGCGCGGGTGGAGCGACCCCCATTCCCACCGACCCCGCTCCCACCGTGGGTGGTGACGGCAGCAACTTCGCCAGCACGCAGTGGACTGGTGGCGGCACACTCTGGGCCATCGACGTTGCCCTCACAGCTCCCGTCAAATACATCGGGTTCTGGTGGTCGGCGGGCAATCGATCCAACGGCAGTAGTCACACCAATGAAGTTCTGTTCTATAGCGGTTCGACTCTCGTGGCCACCATGAGGGCTGATGACGTGATGGACATCGTGGGCGACATCATGCCGGCCCCCTTCCCTGGAGCGGCAACGCTCACTAGTAATGACGCGGGTAGCACGTACCCGAAGGGTTACTACTTCGGCACCCCATGGAAGCACGCGTCAGTTACGCCAACTTCGCCAGTGGATCTCGCATGGGGAAATCCCCCGTCTCCATACGTTTACCTGAACCTCTTCGTCGAAGGAGACTTCGCCATCGACCGCCTCGTTCTTCGAGGGGACGGCTTCGAGTTCGACAACATGGTCACGTCCACCAACGCTCAGACGGTTGCGGGCAACCTCGTCTTCGCCAAGAACATCACGGTGACGGCACCCCCGCCGGTTGACCCGCCGGTCGATCCCGGAACGCCGGTTGCCGACAACTCAGGGCTTCCCGACACGGGACTCGTGTGGGCATCGTTCATCGGTGTCGCCCTCGTTGGCGGACTCATGTTCCTCGCTGCCGGCGGCGCCTTCCGAGGCCGCACGCGCCTTCACCAGGTGGGCATTGATGTCCAGGTGCGCGAGAAACTTGATGCCCTGGCCTCGTCCTTCGAGCGCATGGATCGCCTGCGGAGGCGTCGCCGAAAGTAGTTCGGCACACGTGAGCCCGTGGTGCGTGCACGACCGTGACGCAACAGAATAGTCTCGTGGGGTACGCTGCCACTGCTGTGCGGCGGGCGAAACATGAATCCGCGGGAAAGGACCCCTCACGTGAAGGTAGCTGTCATTGGTGGCGCCGGGGGCATCGGCTCGTCCGTAGCCTTTAGTCTGCTGCGCGCCGACCACCCTTACGAGATCGTGGTGATTGACAACCGCGAGAACATGATCGTGAGTCACGTCATGGACTTACAGGACGCTCTTTCTCTGGGCGGAGCGCGTTCGGTGGTTGGTGGTGTGATGGCCGATGCCATGGACGCCGACATCGTGGTGCTCAGTGCGGCTGTGCCGCTGAAACTCAACACGTCGCGCGATGTTTTTCTCACCGACAACGCGGCCATTGTCGGCAGCATCGTGGATCAGCTCGTTGCGGGCGCATTCGCCGGGATTTTTCTCTTGATGACCAACCCGGTTGATCCGTTGCTCACCTGGGTGGCGCGACGCACCGGTTGGGCGCGCGAGCGTCTGCT
>DBCH01000130.1:0-1877 GCA_002292955.1 Microbacteriaceae bacterium UBA963
GGTGCCTTGTGCGCTGAACAGGACAATGAGGGGCCCGCGAAACACCCACGCAAGAACGGCGCCGATGACAACGACCCCCACCACGCCCCATTGCGCCCCGCGCCGCACGCTTTCGCGGACCCTCCGGAGCAGGTAGATGACGAGGCCTATGAATGCCACCACCACACTTGCGGCCCACGCGAGGGGCGCTTGGGTAAGCAGAACCACAATTGCTGCCCCCACCACCGATAAGACTCCGACGCGCTTGGTAACTGACTTGGTGCGTAGCTCGATAGCAAACGTGATGAGAGCAATCAGCGCCATTGTGGCGAGCGCGTTGCGAGAACCGGCCACGCCCTGAATAGGCCCACCGAAAGCGATGTTGCCGGTGATACCCCACACCGAAAAGGATTCCCGAACGATGATTCCCGACAGAAGCTCGAGACCGAGGGAAATGCCGAGGGTCACTCTGAGTGCCGACCCCACGGCTCGAATCACCTGAATACTGTCGCGGGTTACCGCGACGCCCAGCGCGAGGAACGTGAGAACCCACTGCAGTGCGAGTCCCGCAATGGTTTGCACCGCATACGTCGACCATCCCACGGAGGCCAGGCTCCAGACGAGAAATACCGCCAGTGAGATCGGAAGGGCGCGGGCAAAGCTGATGCTGCGCCGACGGGCGAGCACAATGAGCGTCATGATGACCGCCTCGGCAGACAGCACACCGATGTACCCGGGCCAACCGATGAGGGGGCGGATTCCCTCGCTGAGCAGAACGGTAGCGAGCACGGTGACACTCATGACCCGTGCGAGGCGGGCGTGCGAAAAGAATGCGTAGAGCGTATCGGCCGCACCGCCCTGCGCGGGCATTGTCATCGGCGCTCGCCGAGACCGCGAGCGGGCATCTTGACCGCCACAATCACGGCCACAAACAGCGCGAAGCCGCCCTCCACGAGCATGCGGCTCTCGGCGATGCTCTGAGCGAGCAGAGCCACGAGGAGGAGAAGAGGCATGAGAGCGTGGGCGGTGAAGGGGCGGTTTTCCTCGAGGTCCCAGCGCGGACGATCGACAGCCAGAAACCACGATCGCCACAGGGCCATCAGCGCGACCACGCAGAACAGGATGAGACCGATAATGCCCACCTGCATCCACACGTCTAGCCAGGCATTGTGCGCTTGAAGGTAGAGCACTCCTTTGCGCTCAGCGAGATCGTTGAACGGTTCCACCCACGGGGCCCAATAGCTGATCCAGCCCCAGCCCACCACGGGTCGCTCAACGATGAGGCCCCACACCGAGTTCCAGATGTCTGATCGCCCGGTGGCATCAGCGCTCCTGCCCAGCAGGGCGGTGATTTGCTGCCACCACAGCGGGGTGGTCGCCAGCGCCAAGGCGGCTCCGGTTCCCACGGTGAGGTAGGCGGGCCATCGCCGAGAGGGGCGGAGCGCGCGCGTCCACAGTGCCGTGACCGCGGCCAGTGCCACAGCCACGAGAGCAACGATCACCGTGCTGGAACCCGTGAGAACCAGAGTGGCCACAGCAATCACGATCCATGTGATCCCCGAACCGCGCCAGACGGCGCGATCGGCCAACTGCACGCAGAAAATGATCAGCGCCAGGAGCGCAATGAATCCCAACAGGTTGCGGTTACCCACAATTCCCTGGATCGGACCCAACGACAGCAGTTTGTCTTGAGACCAGTAAAAGGCGTCGGGGATCTTGGCAGTTCCCCAATCGACCCACAGGGGAAGAACGGGATGCCGAACGAACAACGACACGACAGCCTCAAAAATGAGCGAGAGGGCAAGAATCCAGCGCAGAGCAAAACCGAGGCCCCGCACGAGTTCGGCGCGATCTGTCGTGAGCACAATGGCGTACGCCACGAACGCGGTGGCCAGGGT
>DBCH01000130.1:2039-42439 GCA_002292955.1 Microbacteriaceae bacterium UBA963
AGATAGCCCCACCATCCGATGAGGTTGCGCCAGGCGTCAGAGGCAAACAGCGTAAAGAAGGTCAGGCCCACAAGGCCTGTGTGCGCGTTCTGACGCGCTCTGGTCACCATGCCATAAGGCTAGACGAATGCCGCGTGACCCGTGACGGCGCGACCCACGATGAGCGTATTCATCTCACGAGTTCCCTCGTAGCTGTAGAGAGCCTCGGCGTCGGCAAAGAATCGAGCCACGTCGTACTCGAGCACGATGCCGTTACCGCCGAGTGCTTCGCGGCAGTGCGCCACGGCCTCGCGCATGTTGATGGTGGTGACGGCCTTGGCGAGAGCCGCGTGTTCGTCGCCCATGGTGCCGCGGTCCTGCATCATGGAGAGTTCGCGAATCATGGTGAGTGCCGAGGTAATCAGCCCGAGGGCAGAGACAAGGTGGTTTTGCACGAGCTGATGCTTGGCGATGGGAACACCAAACTGTTCGCGCTCGAGGGCATACGTGCGCGCCGCCTCATACGCGCCCACGGCAACACCCACGGCAGCCCAGGCCACCTCGGCGCGGGTGAGTCGAAGGACCATGGCCGTGTCGGCGAATGAGTTGGCGCCGGGAAGACGGTTGCTCTCGGGCACGATAACGTCCTTCAGCGTGATGTGTGCATTCTGCACAATCCGAAGCGAAATCTTGCCCTCGATGCGCTCGGCCGAATAGCCGGGTGTCGAGGTGGGAACGATGAAACCCTTCACCTTGTTGTCGGCCACATCCTTGGCCCACACCACGCAGACGTCACACCAGGTACCGTTACCGATCCAGCGCTTTTCGCCGTTGAGCACCCACTCGTCGCCTCGGCGTTCTGCCGTCGTGCGCAGACCCTGGGCAGAATCCGAACCGCTGAGCGGTTCGGTGAGGCCAAAACAGCCCACAAGTGACCCGTCGCTCAGTGGCGGCAACCACTGGGCCCGCTGCTCGGGCGAACCGAGTTCGCCAATGGAGCCCATTGCCAGACCGTTGTTTACGCCCACGTACGTCGCAACGCTGGCGTCAACTCGGGCCAGCTCAAGCGCGACCCACCCCCGGAACACTGCGCTTGTCTCGAATCGCCGGGTCTCGGGAAAGGCCATGCCCATCACGCCGCAGTCGGCTAGCCCGGCAACAATGTCCTGCGGAAACTCGGCGGCCTCCCAGAGGCGATTGACACGGGGCTTGACGTCCCGCTCGAGGTAGGTGCGCAGGTGCGCCAAGAAGTCTTTCTCCTGCTCGGTGAGCAACATCTCGAGCCCGAAAAAGTCTCCGTGGAGTTGGCTGAGCGTCATGACATCTCCTTCGATACGTGGCGCCGTTCGATTCGCGCCTCCCGTGCATTCTCTCGCGTTCAGGCTAACGTGGCGCTCAGAATGTTTCTGCCCATTGATAACGTGCCGCGCGACTACGCGTGGGGCTCGCGCACGGCTATCGCCGAAATTTTGGGCCGCGACGCCTCCGGTGGGCCGGAGGCAGAACTATGGCTTGGTTCACATCCGGGGTGTCCGAGCCGTGTGGTCACCCCGGGCGTCTCGGCATCCGAGCAGACAACGCTCGATACATACTTGGCGACACACGGTGAACCTCCGTTGGGCTTTCTCCTCAAAGTGTTGGCGGCCGCGCAGCCCCTGTCACTCCAGGTGCACCCCACCACCGAGCAGGCGCTCGAGGGTTTTGCGCGTGAGAACGCTGCGGGAATTCCACTCGACGCCCCTCATCGCAACTATCGCGACGCGTCGGCCAAGCCCGAACTGATTATGGCGCTCGCGGATGGGTTTGACGCACTCAGCGGGTTTCGGCCCGTGAGCGAGAGCCTCCGCGTTCTCAGGGATTTTTCGCACCTGACCGCGACGGGGGGAGATGAGGTGGGAGCGGAAGCGCTGACGGCTTTTGCGTTGCGGGTCGCTCAGGACGGGTTAGCCGACGCCGTCACGTTTGCCCTCACAGATGCGCGGGCCGTCGACCTCACTCGCAGTGTTGTCGATGTCGCGAGACGTGAGGGCAGTGAGGGGAACCCGCGCGAACGCGAGACTGTCCGTTGGCTGGCAGACGCTTGTGGTGATGACCCGGGAATCCTGATTTGTCTGTTGCTGAATCGCGTCACCCTCCGTGCGGGGGAGGCCCTCTTTTTGGGCGCGGGAAATCTGCACGCCTACTTGCGTGGTTCGGGTATCGAGGTCATGTCCGCGAGTGACAACGTGCTCCGCGGCGGGTTGACCAGCAAGCACGTTGACGTTCCCGAACTGTTGCGGGTGGCTTCGTGGGAACCGTTGGCAGATCCGGTGTGGCCGGCAACCCCCGAGGCCCCGGGTGTTGTGGCGTTCTATCCGCCCGTCGATGACTTTGCATTGTTTAGCGTGAGTGATCCCGAGCCCACGGCGACCGTTGTGACGCGGGGCTCGGGCATTGTGTTGGCTCTCGACGGGTCGCTCGACGTTGTGGGGACCTCCTCGCGCGCGGTCGTCGAGCGTGGTGACGCGCTCTACGCGTCAGCCGACGAGTTCCCACTCACCTTCTCTGGCCGGGGCCGCGCGGTCGTCGCGACGGGGTAAAACGCCTGCGAATCAGGGCAAACCCTCGACCCCGTACTGAAACTTCTTTCGTCGCGGACTTGACGCAAACGAATAACACCGGTGTAATTATCTTCAGACAGGCTGTTCCGAGCGTGTCGTTGATCATAAGAAAGACGGAGGTCCGGTATGTCGACCTACACATCCGGTGTCCCGAGTAATTGGCATGTCGACCCGGTCACGTTGGGTGTGCCCGGCGCGCGGCCCCTTGAGTCAGAACACGAAGGCCAACTCTCCTGGCAGGCAGACGCCCTCTGTGCCCAGACCGACCCTGAGTCGTTTTTTCCTGAAAAGGGTGGCTCCACGCGCGACGCGAAGAAAATCTGTACGTCGTGCGAGGTTCGCAGTGAATGCCTCGAATATGCGCTGGCCAACGACGAGCGCTTCGGTATCTGGGGCGGGCTGAGCGAGCGCGAGCGCCGCAAGCTCCGTCGTCGCGCCTAACCGATACTTGTCGGCTGCCGACCTAGGCTGGTCGCGATGAGCCCCAGAGTCACCGCAATTCTTGTTGCCCGCGCGGGCGGGGAACATCTCTCCCAGACGCTGACAGCGCTGAGCTCGCAGACGCGTCAACCGGATTCGCTCGTTGTTGTCGACAACGGTTCGCGGGGTTCTGTCGCTTCGTATTTGCGGGGAGGCCCCGCACACAAAGTCATCACCATGCCGGGTTCTGTTCCCTTCGGTGAGGCGATCGAGGCCGCTGCCCGAACGGCCGCGCTCGATCGGGGAGAAAACGACGTGCTCTGGTTCTTGGGGCAAGACAGCGCCCCGGCACCCACGGCACTCGAGCGGCTCCTCGGCGCACTCGAAGTCTCGCCGTCGGTGGCCATCGTGGGCCCAAAGCAGATGGAGTGGGACCGTCCGGACTACATTGCGGAATATGGTCTGACGCTGACTCGGCGTGGTCGCACGGTCTCGTTGGTCAGCGACGAGCTCGACCAAGGCCAGCACGATACTGTTTCGGACGTGCTGGCCGTCGGCGGCAATGGTCTGCTCATTCGTGAATCCGTGTATCGGCTCTTGGGCGGGTGCGACCCCGGACTCCCGGTGGTCGACGACGCCCTGGATTTGTGCGTCCGAGCTCGCCTGGCCGGACATCGAGTTTCGGTGGTGCCAGACGCACGCGTTCTGACCGCGGGCGACGGCGTGATTGGACCCAACATGTCGACCCGGCTCCGCGCCCGGGTTCGGCGCGCTCGGTTTACCCGCACGGCCCAGCTTTATCGTGGCCTGGCCTATGCCCCAGGATTCGCCGTGTTTTGGCTGTGGTGGGCACTCGGCATCCGGTCCGTTGTGCGTTCTGTCTGGTTGCTTCTGGCCAAACGTCCACACGAGGTCGGCGGAGAATTTCGCTCCGCACTTTCGGTGGCATTTTCGATGCCGAGTATCTCTCGCTCCCGTTCTCAGAGAGCGAGGGCCAGCACCACCGGGTGGTGGGCGCTGTCGGCACTACGCCTGTCATCGGACGCGGTTCGTCGACGGAATGCGCTCGAGCGCGAGCAGGCGCGCCTTTATCACGAGGGTGCCCGCCGTCCCCTGCACTTCTTTACGTCAGGCGGAGCCTGGACAACGATTGCGTTGGCCATCGTCTCCTTTGTTGTCAATCTCCCGCTCCTCGGTGCGCACGCCATCGGGGGAGGCGCACTTCTGCCTCTCTCCGCCTCGGTGGGTAACGTCTGGGGCCAGGTCGGGTACGGTTGGCGCTCTCTCGCGCTGGCTCAACTCAACCCGGCTGATCCGTTTACCTGGGTGCTCGCCCTGATGGGCTCCGTCACGTGGTGGGAACCCTCTTTCGCACTGGTCGCGCTCTGGTTTGTTGCCCTCCCCCTGGCGGGGGCAGGTGCCTGGGTGGTCATGGCAAGGCTTACGGACAGGGCCGGTGTGCGCGTGTTTGCCGGACTCGCCTACGGACTCGCCCCCACGCTCTTGATTGCCCTGCAGGACGGACGACCCGCCGCGGTGCTTGCGCACGTGCTGTTGCCCTGGCTGTTCGCAGCCGGCCTTCGTGCGTCGCGTTCGTGGTCCGCCTCGGCAATTGCCGCGCTCCTCTTTGCCGCAGTTGTAGCGTGTGCCCCGTCACTCGGGGTGGCCCTCCTCATTGTGTGGTTCGGCACGGTCGTCTTAACAGGACGCTACATCGGTCGATTTTTGGCCATCCCCATACCCGCGGTCGTCCTCTTTGCCCCGGTGGTGATTGTGCAGCTCTTCTCGGGGAACCCGTTGGGGATGCTCGCCGATCCAGGGCCGGTCGTGCCCTTTGCGGATGCAGCGCGATGGGAAATGGCATTGGGCTATCCCACGTCGGGCCTCGGCGGTTGGCTTGACCTGACCGGCTCAATCGACTGGGGCATCAATGTTGCCTCCGGCCTGATTGTTTTGGTTCTCGTCGCCGTGGTGGCAGCACTCGCTGTGGCGGGCCTGTTTTCTGCGCACCCGGTTCGCGCACAGTTGGCGCTCTTCGTGGCCCTCTTGGGTCTGGCGTCCGCGATTGCCACGACCGGACTGCGGGTAGCGTTTGAGGGCCAGACCGCCGTTGCGCTCTGGCCGGGGGCCGGCCTGAGTTTGGCCTCGCTGGGCCTCATCGTTGCTGCCAGCACCGGGATGACGGTTCTGCGACGCTTCTCGTTCTACCCGGCAATCGCGGGAACGGTTGCCGTGGTTCTTCTCGCGGTTCCGCTGGTGGGATCACTGCTCTTGGGAACGGGAGAGGTTGCCGCTTCCACGGGCCGGACGCTTCCGGCCTACGTGACCGCCACGGCCGCCAATACGCCGCGCGTGGGAACGCTCGTCATCACACCGCAGCCCGATGGTGGTATTGCCGCGGTGTTGGTAAGAGGTCAGGGCATGACGCTTGATCAGTCCTCCACGCTCATTAACACGAGCGTTGGCACGGGAGAGGGACAACAACAGTTGGCGCTCATGGCGGGCGATCTCAGTTCGACCGGTGGCGCGCAGGCCGAACCGCAACTACAGAAGTGGGGGATCGGCTACATTCTGCTGGCACCGCCGGCTTCGGGTGACGCGCCGAGCACCTCGGAAGACGCAGCCACCGCCAGCTCGCGCGTGCGATCGTCGCTCGATGCCAATCCCACCCTGACGCCGATTGGCGAGACGGATGTGGGGCTGCTCTGGAGCTTCCCCGGCGTGACAACGGCCGATGTTGAGAGCGATACCCCCGCTTCGGCAACTCAACCGTGGCGGACCATAATCCTCTCGGTACAGTCACTCGTCCTTATTCTCACGCTGCTCGTGGCTATTCCCACGGGACCACCGCGCGTTGAGGGCCGCCAGCGCGGAGAACCCGATGCGGAACACGAAGATGACAAACCCGAAGATGTCCTGGCAGGTGACCATGACGAAGCGTAAGAGCTTTTTGCGATACGGGCTGCGGTCAGCCGCCGGGCTCGTGGGTGCCGCCATTGCGGCTGGCGTGGTGGGGTTTTTGTGCATCGTGCCACTGCCAAATTTCACCGCAACCGCAAGGTCGCAACTGGTGACGCCCACTCCCACCGACCAGCGGCTCATCTGCCCGGGCAGCACCGTTGATGTCCTGGCCCTGAACGGCGATGCCACGTCATTCGGGGCGATGGGCGTGCCGGAGTACGTTACGTCGGAGCGAGGGACCTCCATTACCCAGACGGCGCTCGCGGCTCCCGACGCCTCGTCCGGGGACTCTCTGACCCAACCGCAGCAGTTGTTTGCCCCGGCACCCTCGACCGACACCGCACCCCAGATTTCCGGCGTACAGTCTCAACAGGTGGCAACCGAGTCCATTTCTGGACTAGCCACGGCCCCGTGCGGTGAGGCGTCAACCGACGCGTGGCTGGTTGGTGGGTCAACCCAGACGGGGCGCACCACCCTTCTTTTTCTCACCAATCCCACCGAGGTCGCCGCCAACGTCACCGTCACCGTGCTGGGGGAGAACGGCTGGATTTCTGGACCGGGATCTTCGGGAATCATCGTCGAACCGGCAACCCAGCGAATCATCTCGCTTGCCGCTCTGGCTCCAAACGTGGGTAATCCCGTCGTGCGCGTGACGAGTACAGGCGGTCAGGTGGTGCCCACGCTGCAACAGTCGGTGATTCGCACGCTGCTGCCCGACGGCGTGGAACTGATTGCGCAAGGAGCAAATCCCAACGTGCGCCTCGTGATTCCTGGAATTCGCCTCTCGGGCATGTCCAGCGAATACTCCACGGAGGGTGGCATTGTCACCATCGATAGCGAACCAGCGATTCGCATTGGGGTTCCCGGCGAAGAGGATGCCGCGGTAACGGTAACGGCATACGGCGTGAGCGGGAAGCCCGTGGCGGTCAAATCAACCGTTCCTGCGGGACGCGTTGTCGAGCTTCCTTTCGGCCGTCTTGACGACGGTGTCTACACCCTGGTGGTCTCTGCGACGCACCCCGTTGTCGCCGCGGCTCGCACCATCAATTACGCGAACATTGATCCATTCACCGATGCGCCGTCCACCGCCGACCCCGCCGCTCCCGAACAAGCTGTCGGACCAGACTCGGTGGGTTCGTTGGCTCCCCTTACTGGCGGTGACTTCACCTGGAACGTGTCCACCCTCCCCATAATGGGCGAGACCCTCGTGAGCGTTTCGACAGGCCCGCGCCCCACACTCACCCTCTTCAATTCGGGCAAATCAGATGTAACAGTTCGCCTGTCAGAAGCCGACACGTCTCTTCCCGATGTGACCATCCCGGCCTTCGGCGTTCGTGCCGTGCCCCTGACCCCGGGTGCCCGTTACGCGCTGTTAAGCGAATTTGCGGTGTACGCCGCCGTGAACTACGCCGGGCAAGGACTCGGGGCTTCGGTGCCGCTCGCCCCGGCCAGTCAACTTGCGTCGGGCATCATGGTGTTCCCCCGCTAGGAGCTGGAGGAGGCCATCTAGGGATGGAAGCGCTCGGGCCCCAGCTCTTCGGGGCGGCGGCCCAGATACTCGGCCACGGCACGAAACACGCACTCCTCAATCGCCATCTGTCGATGCAGATCGTCATCGACGTGGAGACGACTCAGTCGCTGAATCGGAACCCGGTACAGCACGATGCGCTTTGCGCCGGAGTCGACCGACCAGCGAGGAATCTCCCCCGGGGCTAACGGTGAAGCGGGGTTGGCGGCCACCTCAAAAGTGACGTCAGCGAGTTCTGTGTTCCAGAGGGAGCGCAGATACTGAGCGGTCTGCGCCACCGTGGTAAAGAACTTCTCGGTCCGTCCGTGAATGACCGGAAGGTGTGGCCCCGTGACCGGAGAGCGCATTCCGCGTCCGTGCCGATCTGAGCCACGGCCGCGAGTGCGCGCGCGGGAAGACGAGAACTCACCCGATCCACTCGCTGGCATATCCCCATGCTAGCCATGCGGCCTGCCTAGGCTGAAGGATGTGACCGATCGTCGCTGCTCCCAGTCCAGTTGCTCTCGGGTGGCCGCGGCAACCGTCACCCTCGACTACGAGGGGAGCACCGTGGCCATCGGTCCGCTCGCCCCCGACTATGCCGGAGAGGGGTACGACCTGTGCCTCACGCATGCTCGACGCCTCACAGCCGCGCAGGGATGGCGCGTGCTTCGGCATATAGAATTGTGGGATGAGCCCTGACGTTCGCGCACGACTCACTGCCGCTGTCAAGGCCTATGACGTGCGTGGCGTGGTGGGAGAAGACCTCACCGAAGACATGGTTCGCGCTCTCGGTGCTGCCTTCGTTGATGAGGTGACAGCCGCCGGAGGACTCGTGGTCGTGGGTCACGACATGCGTGATTCCTCACCCGGTTTCGCCCAGGCCTTTGCCGAGGGTGCTGCTCGCCGGGGCGCCAACGTTTCGCTGTTGGGGCTGTGTTCGACCGACGAAACCTATTTCGCTTCGGGCGCGTGGAACGCTCCCGCCGCCATGTTCACGGCGAGCCACAACCCGGCCGAGTACAACGGCATCAAGTTCTCGCGTGCCGGCGCTCAGGGAATCAGCCTCGATTCGGGTTTGGCTGCCATTCGAGATCGCGCCCTTGCGTTTCTCGATGCCGACAGTATTCCCGCACACCCGAGCCCCGGCCTCATTGACGAACGCGATGTGCTGCACGATTACGCCGCGTATCTGCGTTCGCTCGTGGATCTGCGGTCCATTCGTCCGTTGCGCATCGTGGTCGACGCGGGAAACGGCATGGGCGGACTCACCGTTCCCGCTGTACTCGAAACTGCCGCGGGTCTTGCCCCGCTGCCCATCGAAATCATTCCCCTCTTTTTCGAACTCGACGGAACATTTCCCAACCACGAGGCCAACCCCTTGGAACCGGCCAACCTCGTCGACCTGCAACGTGCCGTCATCGATCACGCGGCCGATATCGGATTGGCCTTCGACGGCGACGCGGATCGGTGCTTCGTTGTTGACGAACTCGGTCGGGCCGTATCCCCCTCGGCGATTGCTGCGATCGTTGCCCTGCGTGAGATAACACGCGTGCAGGCCCAGGGAGCGACTGACGTCATCGTGCTCCACAACCTCATTACGTCACATATCGTTGCCGAGACCATTCGTGAGGCCGGCGCCACACCGGTCCGCACCCGGGTGGGACACTCGTACATTAAGGACGAGATGGCGCGCACCTCTGCCGTTTTTGGCGCGGAGCACTCGGCGCACTACTACTTCAGGGAGTTCTGGGGTGCCGACAATGGAATGCTGGCGGCCCTCAATGTGCTGGCCGAGCTGGGCGCACACGACGCCTCGATGTCGTCACTTCGCGAGCGCTTCACTCCCTACGCGATGAGCGGTGAAATCAACTCCACCGTGACCGATGTCTCCGTTGCTACCGAGCGCGTACGCGGCGCCTTCGCGTCTCGCGCCAGTGAAGATTCGCTCGACGGATTGACTATGCTAGGGACGACCCGTTCGACTGAGCCCTTCTGGTGGTTTAGTGTTCGGCCGTCGAATACCGAACCGCTCCTTCGCCTTAATGTTGAGGCCGCAGATTACGACACTTTGAATCGTATTCGCGACGAAGTTCTCGCTCTTATCCGAAAGGACGCACCATGACGCTCACCGCAACGCGCGTTTTGCCCGCTACTCAGTTCAAGGTCGCCGACATGTCTCTGGCGGAGGCTGGCCGTCACCAGATTCGCCTCGCCGAGAACGAGATGCCCGGACTCATGGCGCTGCGTGCTGAGTTCGGTGCGTCTGCACCGCTCAAGGGTGCGCGCATTGCCGGGTCACTCCACATGACCGTTCAGACCGCTGTTCTTATCGAAACGCTCGTGGCGCTTGGGGCTCAGGTTCGCTGGGCGTCGTGCAACATCTTCTCCACGCAGGATGAGGCCGCTGCCGCCGTCGCAGTGGGGCCTCACGGCACGGTTGACCAGCCCGCGGGATCGCCCGTCTTTGCCTGGAAAGGCGAGTCGCTCGAAGAGTACTGGTGGTGCACAAATCGAATTTTCGACTGGAGCTACGAGTCCGGTGCCGAGGCCGGACCCAACATGATCTTGGATGACGGCGGCGACGCCACGATGCTCGTGCACCACGGTCGCAACTACGAGGTTGCTGGAGGAGTTCCCTCGCCGGATACGGCCGACTCGGCAGAGTACGCCGAGGTGCTCGGACTGCTCGGTCGCGTGTTTGAGGAGAATCCCCGCCGCTGGCACGCAGTTGCCGAGGGTCTCATCGGTGTCACCGAAGAAACGACCACGGGCGTGCACCGCCTGTATGACCTGCACAAGAAGGGCGAGCTGCTCTTCCCCGCAATCAATGTCAACGATGCCGTGACCAAGACGAAGTTCGACAACAAGTACGGTATTCGCCACTCGCTCCCTGACGGACTCAACCGTGCCACCGACGTGCTGATGGGCGGCAAGGTTGCTCTCGTTGCCGGTTACGGCGATGTGGGTAAGGGCTGCGCCGAAGCGCTTCGCGGCCAGGGCGCTCGCGTCATCATCACCGAAATCGACCCCATCTGTGCGCTTCAGGCTGTGATGGACGGCTACCAGGTCTTGCCGATCGAACAGGTTGTGGGAGAGGTCGACATCTTTGTCACCTCCACAGGAAACAAAGATGTCATCACAGTTGACCACATGCTGGCCATGAAGAATCAGGCCATCGTGTCGAATGTGGGCCACTTCGACAACGAGATTGACATGGCGACCCTTGAATCCCTGCCCGGTGCCACCAAGACCAACATTAAGCCACAGGTGGACGAATGGAATTTGCCTTCGGGCCGGAGCATCCTCGTGCTGAGCGAGGGGCGCCTGATGAACCTCGGCAACGCCACGGGTCACCCGTCGTTCGTGATGAGCACGTCTTTCACAAACCAGGTCCTGGCACAGATTGAGCTGTTTACCCGCACCGCGGAGTACCCTGTTGGCGTATACGTCCTGCCCAAGATTCTCGACGAGAAGGTGGCTCGTTTGCACCTCGACGCTCTCGGCGTGGTGCTCACCCAGCTCTCGCCCGAGCAGGCGGCCTACATCGGCGTCCCCCCTCAGGGCCCGTTCAAGCCCGAGCTCTACCGCTACTAATCCTCGGGTTTTCGTCGGGCAGCTTTCAGCCGGGGCGCGCTACGCTAAAGCCGATTAGTCCCGAGAACAGCGGAGGCGATGATGGCTCAGAGTGTCACCCCGTCGAACGCGCACGTGCTGATTGTTGACGACGACAGCAATCTGGCTGAGATGATGGGCATCGCGCTAACCCAGGCGGGTTTCGATACCACGGTCTGCGGTGATGGGCCCAGCGCCCTTGAGGCGTTTGGGCGAGTGAATCCCGACCTCGTGTTGCTCGATCTCATGCTTCCCGGAATCGACGGCATTGAAGTGTGCCGACGCATCCGCGAAATTTCTGGCACGCCCATCGTCATGATCACGGCAAAGAACGACGATGCCGATGTCGTTACCGGTCTCGAAATGGGCGCCGACGACTACATTGTCAAGCCGTGCTCAACAAACATCCTGGTTGCCAGGGTGCGTGCACGCCTGCGGCCCACCCCCGCCTCTCTCATGGAGGACGCTACCTACACGGTAGAGGACATCACGATCGACACTATGGCGCACCGTGTGACGCGCGATGGTCACGACATCAACGTGACGCCATTGGAGTTCACACTTCTGGTTACGCTGGCTTCTCAACCGCATCGTGTGCTCAGTCGCGAGGAACTTCTCGAGCAGGTCTGGGGCTACCAGTACAAGGCCGATACCCGCTTGGTCAACGTGCACGTGCAGCGGCTGCGCTCGAAGGTGGAGCACGATCCCGATGACCCGCGCATCGTTCGCACCGTTCGCGGCGTTGGCTACCGAGCCGGCGGAGACTAGGCGTGTCGGCGTTCTGGACACGCCTTCGGACGTTCGATTACGGAAGTCTGCCCCGCCTAGCTTGGCACGCCTGGCGCCGGTCCCTGCAGGTTCGTACCGTGATTATCTCGGTGACGCTTTCCCTCGTTGCCATCATTTTTGTGGGCGCCTACCTGTCGTGGAGTATTTCGCAGGATCTCTTTGATTCACGGCTCAAGCAATCGCTCACCGACGCGGCACGGGCTCAAGTTGTGGCGCAACAGATTTTTGATTCAGCCGACGTGGTTGACCGAGCAGACGTTCAGAGCGTGGTCAGCCAAGCTACCGCTGCCATCCGGGATGTCTCGTCGAGTTCGTGGCTGGCGCTGTACCGAACCTCGGGTCAGGACGCTAATCCGCTCGCGCCACAAGACTTCACGAGTCCTGAGTTGAGTGGCGGGATCATTACCGTTGATCTGCGCGACTCGGTCCGCGAGGGTGTCGGCCGACAGTATTGGCAGTCCGTCAATATCTTCGTCCCGGAGGGAAACCTACCTGGCATCATCGTTGGCTCTCTGACGACGATTCCGGGCGTCGGGGACTACGAGCTCTATATTGGCTTCGATCTCTCGCCCGCTGAAGCAACTCTCGCCTTTATCCAGCAGGTCCTGTGGATCGCCGGAACAGGGTTGCTCGTGCTCATTGGAGGCATCGCCTGGTTTGTCGCGCGATTGGTCGTCGTTCCTATCCGCACAGCGGCGGCCACGTCGCGAGAGTTTGCGGCGGGGGGGTTCGACGAACGCATCCCCGTTCAGGGAGAAGACGTGATGGCAACTCTCGCGCAGAGCTTCAACGACATGGCTGACAGTCTTCAGGCTCAGTTGCGCGAACTCAGCGCGATCTCCGATGTTCGCGAGCGGTTTGTTTCCGACGTGTCGCACGAACTCCGAACCCCGCTCGCGACGATGCGCTTGGCATCGGATGTGGTGTTTGACAACCGCGATCGACTCGACGCCCCCTCGCGTCGATCGGTTGAGTTGCTCCACAAACAGATTGGCCGGTTTGAAGACCTCCTCACCGACCTCTTGGAGATTAGCCGTTACGACGCGAAGACCACCACGTTGACACGAGAACCGACCAATCTCGTGGCGCTCACCGAGGAAGTGGTGGCGTCCATTCAGACGCTCGCTGAGGGCCGCGGCTCGCCCATCGAAATTCACTCACCCGGCGGACACTGTGAGGCGGACGTTGATCCCCGTCGCATTCGTCGGATCATCGTGAACCTGGTGGGCAATGCGGTAGAGCACGGCGAAGCTAAGCCGATCCGGGTGGAGATTGATTCAACGGCGAGTGCCGTTGCTGTTGTGGTCGAGGACTCCGGTGTGGGCATGGGGCAAGACGAGGTCACGCACATTTTTGAGCGGTTCTGGCGAGGTGACCCGTCGCGCCAGCGCACGCTCGGTGGAACCGGCCTGGGCCTGGCTATTGCGTGGGAAGACGCCCGCGCGCACGACGGCGCCATCGATGTGTGGGCCGAAGCCGGCCGCGGAGCGCGATTCCGGCTGACCCTGCCCCGTACGCCTGGCGTGCCGGCCGGCGAATCTCCCCTGGATCTTGAGCCGAGTTCTCAGGAGGCTCAGCTGTGAGGCGCGCGCGCCGGCTGGCCGTTCTGGGGATGTTTGTCGTCGTGGGCCTGGTCCTCGCCGGCTGCTCGGGTATCCCCCGCTCGAGCGGCGTGAATGAAGGTGGTGAGATTGCGGGTCCGGGAACTGCCGAAATCGAGTTCTTGCCCGCCGGTCCGGCAGCCGACGCCGATCCGTCGACGATCTTGCGAGGCTTTATCGAAGCCGCATCGAGTCCGCAAAACGACTTTGCCATCGCTCGGCAGTTTCTTACCGTGGGGGCCAGCGAGTCATGGAATCCCAGTGCGGTGACACTTGTCGACTCGGGTGTGCGCCCCAGTCGCGAACTCAGTGAAACCACACTGAGTATTGCCGTAGACGCTTCGGCTGTTCTCGACGCCGAGGGACGATTCACTCAGCAGCAGACTCCCGTCCGGGCTGACTTGTCCTACTCTTTCGAGCAGCGGGCGGGCCAGTGGCGCATCAGCAATCTCCCGCCGGGCATCGTGATCGACCGAAACACGTTCCTCCAGGTGTTTCGTCAGACGAGCCTCTTTTTTCTCTCCCCCGACAACAGGCGACTCGTGCCCGATGTTCGTTGGTTTCCTTCGCGAGCGTCAACTACCACGCGCATCGTCAAGTCACTGTTGGCCGGGCCTTCTGCGTGGCTGAGCTCCACGGGTGCGGCGACCACAGCTTTTCCGGCAGGGACCCGACTCGTTGCCGACGCCGTTCCGGTGCAGAACGGTGTGGCCGTGGTCGACCTTGACGCGGAAAGTCTGCGGGCCTCGCCGGCGGCCCTGTCGCTCATGCGAATTCAGCTGCTCGCCTCACTCACTCAGGTATCGAACGTGAATGACGTTGACCTGCAAATTTTGGGCACGAGCCAGCGCGGTCAGGGAACCAGCGTGACGCTGGCGCAGATGCTGCCGAGCGAGGACGGCAGGCCCGTGGTCATTCGAGGGGGAGAGCTGGGAAAGCTCTCGGGTTCATCGTTGGAACCCTTTCCGCGATCTTCTACCCGTGGCGTGGACCTCTCCGGGATTACGGCGGGCACCGCCTCATCAGACCTCGTCACCCTCGCGTTGCTATCCCCAGACGGTGTGTGGGTCTCGCGTGCCGGGGGCGCCCCGAGCGTGCTCGATTCGCGTCCCGGGTTGATCGCGCCGGCGCTTGACGACTACGGCAACGTGTGGACGGTGCCCCGGGACACTCCCACCGAGGTCGTCGCCTTCTCTGCCGACGGGTCTCAGAATCCGGTCGCGGTGCCGTGGACCGAGGCCAGCAGCATTGTTGCGCTGCGACTTTCTCTCGACGGCCAACGGGCCGTGGCGTTATTCGTGCAAGACAATCGCGCGCGCGTCGTGGTGTCGAGTGTGGCCCGCGATGAACAAGGAAATCCGATTGCCCTCGGCGCGCCCCTTGACCTTGTCGTACCGGCCGGGTACCCGGTGGACGCCGTGTGGCTTGATTCGATCACGGTGGCTGTGGCCGGCTCGGATGACTCCGGGAGGGGAAACATTGTTCGTCAGGTCGTGGGCGGTGAGTCGGTGAGCTACACGGGCGTGGGATCGGTGGCAAGCCTCGCCGGGGGTAGTGCCGTCGTTCACTTGAGCGTGCTTTCTCCCAGCGGTGTTCTCAGCCAGCCGCGCGGCACATCATCGTGGTTGGTGATCGCCACTGCTGTCACAGCGCTCTTTACTGTGCAATAGCTCTGTCCCCATTGTCGTGCGCCCTTAATTTTGCGCCCGTCGTCCCGCGCAACCCGCACAAGAATCTGTCCACCGGGCGAGCCCGCGGGCGTTGAGATTGGGGGCGGAGTGCCACTCTGCTCAGATGATGAAGATGCGAGATGCCTGGGGCGCGTTGGTCGACCTCGTTGTGCCACGGGCCTGCGCCCTCTGCGGCGAGCTCGATGTGCTGGTGTGCAAACCGTGTGATCTGCGGATGCGCGAGTCCGGGGGTGTTCAGCGAAGGCTTACCCTCCCGGGAATATCCGTGCCGGTTCACTCCGCCCTCGAAGCGGGGCCCGAGATCTTGCGGCTGATCACCCTCTTCAAAGACACCGGACGATCCGATCTGGCCCCCTACCTCGGCGGTGTGCTCCGCGAGGCCTCGGCGACGCACAAGGCTTTTGCCCAGAGGCAGACAAACGCGGAGGGACGCTCCGCAGTCGGCATGGTGGTGACGGTTCCCCAATCACCTCGGGCTTATCGACGACGGGGTTGGGACCCGGCGCAGACCCTGGCGCGCGCCGCGGGGTTTTCTCTCGTGAAGGCGCTCGAGGTTGAGACGCGTCAGGCCGATCAAACCACCCTCAATCGCGATGCACGGTGGCGTAACGTTTCGCATACCGTTCGCGTCTATCCCGACCGCGTAGACATCATCCGAGGTCGCACCGTGACCATCGTCGACGACGTCATCACGACCGGCGCCACAATGGCAGAAGTGGCACGCGCCCTCTCGGTCGCTGGGGCACGCAGTGTGCAGGGAGTCACACTGGCCTCCGTCGTGCGACCGTCCCAACAAACTCACAGGTGAAAGCTCGTGACACTCAGGCGTAACAGGACTAGCGTGTGGTCATATCCACGGGCGCGAAAGAATCCGCCACCGAGAGTTGGCGGCACGCCCACTACAGGAGGTCGCCATGGAACTGCACATCGTCGGACGTCACGTTGAAGTTACCGATCGTTTTCGGAGTCACGTAGACGACAAGATCGCCAAGATCACCCAGTTCGATGCCAAGGCGCAGGATCTTCATGTCACGATGAGCCGGCATCATGCGCGCAAAGGACTGATCGGCAGCGACCGTGTGGAGATCACCTTGGTGTGCCCCGGTCACACCTACCGGGCCGAGTCCGATGGCGAAGACAAGTACGGTGCGTTCGATCTGGCCTTTGGCCACCTCATTGACCAGATGCGTAAGAACAAAGACAAGCACAAGGTGCACCGCGGTGGGAACCACCGGCCGTTGTCAATCCACGAGGCGAGCGCGCACGCGTTTCGCGAGGTCGACATCGAACCAGCCTCGGCAGATGTGATTGAGCGAGTCGCCACCGGACCGACGCGCATTGTGCCCACCGTGGACCGCGCAAGTTAGTCGTTCGCAGAGCGACTCAAGGTAACTCAGGCCCAAACCGGTAGCATAGGAACGGTCGGGACGGTCGTGAATCGATCTCTCGAACTCGATTGAGGTTCGTCTACATACGGAGTTTCCTGTGGCATCAATTCTGGATTTTGTCCTGCGCATGGGCGAAGGGCGCACCCTTCGCAAGTTGGAGAGTCTGACGCGCGCCGTTAACGCGCTCGAAGACGCTTTCTCTTCGCTCACCGACGAAGAGCTGCGCCAGGAGACGGCAGACTTCCGCCAGCGTTTTGCCGCGGGCGAGACGCTCGACAACATGCTTCCCGAAGCTTTTGCCGCCGTTCGTGAGGCGTCCAAGCGCACCATCGGACTGCGTCACTTCGACGTGCAGATTATGGGTGGAGCCGCGCTCCACCTCGGGAATATCGCTGAGATGAAGACCGGTGAGGGTAAGACCCTCGTGGCGACCCTCGCGGCATACCTCAACGCCATCTCTGGCCGAGGCGTTCACGTGATCACGGTGAACGATTATCTGGCCGGCTACCAGGGCGAGCTGATGGGCCGTGTTTATCGCGCCCTCGGCATGACCACGGGCGTCATCATCGCCGGCCAAAATCCTCCCGAGCGCCGGGAACAGTACCTCGCCGACATCACCTACGGAACCAACAACGAGTTTGGCTTCGACTACCTGCGCGACAATATGGCGTGGCAGTCCAGCGACCGCGTGCAGCGCGGGCACTATTTTGCCATCGTGGATGAGGTCGACTCGATCCTCATCGACGAGGCGCGCACGCCCCTGATCATCTCGGGGCCGGCGTCTGGTGAAGCTAACCGATGGTTCACAGAGTTCGCTACCATCGCCGATACGCTCATCGTTGGCACCGACTACGAGGTCGACGAGAAAAAGCGCACCGTGGGTGTGCTGGAGCCCGGAATCGAAAAAGTCGAAGACTATCTCGGGATTGACAACCTGTACGAGTCGGCAAACACCCCGCTGATTTCGTTCTTGAACAACTCACTCAAGGCGCGCGCGTTGTTCAAGCGTGACAAAGACTATGTGGTTATGAACGGCGAGGTTCTCATCGTCGACGAGCACACCGGCCGCATCCTTGCCGGGCGCCGCTACAACGAGGGAATCCACCAGGCGATCGAGGCCAAGGAGGGCGTGGAGGTCAAGGCCGAGAACCAGACTCTGGCCACCGTGACCCTGCAGAACTATTTCCGCATGTACGAGAAACTCTCGGGAATGACCGGAACGGCAGAGACCGAGGCCGGCGAGTTCATGAGCACCTACAAGCTGGGCGTGGTGCCGATTCCCACCAACCGTCCCATGGTGCGCAAGGACAACTCCGACCTGATCTTCAAAAACGAGATCATCAAGTTCGAGCGCGTTGCCGACGACATTCAGGAGCGTCACGGTCTCGGCCAACCCGTCCTGGTGGGAACCACGTCTGTCGAGAAGAGCGAGTACCTCTCGAAACTGCTCGCCAAGCGCGGCATTCGTCACGAGGTGTTGAACGCTAAGAATCACGCACGTGAGGCCGCCATCGTGGCCCAGGCCGGTCGTTTCGGCTCGGTGACCGTGGCCACCAACATGGCCGGTCGCGGTACCGACATCATGCTCGGCGGAAACGCGGAGTTCATGGCCGTCGCGGCACTCGCCGCCAAGGGCCTCGACCCGGTGGCAGACCCCGATGAGTACCAGAAGAAGTGGGGTCCCGCGTTCGAAGAGGTCAAGACGGACGTCGCCAACGAGGCGGCCAAGGTTATCGCCGCCGGCGGCCTTTATGTTCTTGGCACCGAGCGCCATGAGTCGCGCCGCATCGACAACCAGCTGCGCGGTCGTTCCGGTCGCCAGGGTGACCCGGGCGAGAGCCGCTTCTACCTGTCACTCACGGATGACCTGATGCGAATGTTTAACTCAGGGATGGCCGAATCGTTCATGGGTCGCGGACTCGACGACACGGCCATCGAATCGAAGATTGTTTCGCGCGCCATCCGCTCCGCTCAGTCGCAGGTGGAAGCGCGCAACGCTGAGGTGCGCAAGAACGTCCTTAAGTACGACGACGTCTTGAACCGTCAACGCGAAGCCATCTACCACGACCGCGGACGCATTCTTGAGGGTGGAGACCTGCGTGACCGGGCCCTCGACTTCATCTCCGATGTGATTGACGATGTGATCAACGTGCACTGTGGCCAAGGCAACGGAGACGATTGGGACTTCGACGCACTGTGGGCCGAACTGCGCACAATCTACCCCGTGTCAATCACCATCGACGAGGTGATCGCCGAAGCGGGCACCAAGGGGCGCGTGAATCTCGACTTTATGCGCCGCGAAATCCAATCGGACGCGTCGCTGTCCTACGCGCGCCGTGAGTCAACCCTGGGTGCGCCGGCAATGCGCGAACTCGAGCGGCGGGTAGTTCTTTCGGTCATTGACCGCCGCTGGCGTGATCACCTCTACGAGATGGACTACCTCAAGGATGGTATTGGGCTGCGTGCCATGGCACAGCGTGACCCTCTCGTGGAGTATCAGCGCGAAGGATTCGCTCTCTACTCATCCATGATGGACGGGATCAAAACGGAGTCCGTGGGGTTCCTCTTCAACCTCGAGGTTCAGGTTCAAGTTTCCGAGGGCGACCCAAGTCACCCGAGCATCGCCGCCAAGGGACTCGATGGGGTTGCTGCACCCACGCAGTTGAGTTACACCGCTCCGAATGAAGACGGCCAGGCAGAAATTCGCGATCAGCGCGGCCAAGTCGAGCGGGCAGCAACGGAGCGCGCGCGTCAGGCAGAAGCTTCTCAGCGGCCCATCACTCCAGAACGCACCCAGCCCACGGGGCAACCCGCGCAGCAGGGCGGGGGCCGGGGTGCTTTCGGCCAGCGCGTTGAGGGCGATGCACCGCCCATGAATCGCCGCGATCGCCGCAGCAAGGGGCGCTAGCGTTTTTCGTCGACTTTTGCGTTGCGGCGGAGAACGATAAGCGGAAAAATCCCCGCTAAAGCCGAAACCAAAAGCAAGATGTAGTCGAGAGTCCAGTCGTCTGAAAAACTGTGGATGAAACCCACGGTCAAAGGTCCCAGGGCGCCGATGAGATAGCCGACTCCTTGTGTCATGCCACTCAAGGCGACCGCACCCGCCGGCCCTGAAGTCCGAACGTTAATCAGGACCAATGAGATGTTGAAGAAAATCATGCCGAGTCCACTCAGGGCTACCCACAACCAGGTCGCGACCTCGGGGATAAGCCACAGGCCGAGAGTTCCCAAGAAGACAACGATGATGCCCATCAGGATTAGCGGTGTCGTAGATTTCAGGCGAGTAACCAACAGTGGTCCGAACAAGCTGATGGGGACCGACATGAACGTGTACAGAGCCAGCATCATGCCAGTGTCACCCTCTGACATGCCAATTCGTTCTTGAAGCATCACGGGCAGCCATGCCCACATGATGTAGCAATTGAACGCGGCGATGGCGAATGATGTGGTGATGGCCCACGATGTCGGCGAGGTCCATACTCGCCGAGCGATTCCGGGATCGGTGGTGCTAGCAAAGGTGGACGCATGGCCACGTTCGCGAATGATCTGTCCGATCCAGGGGAGAACAGCCACGATTGCGAGGTAACCCCACAGGGCAATCGAGGTTCGCCAATCTGCGCTCGCCGCAATAGGGGCCGCGAGATAAGCGGGAATCACGCTCCCCAGTACCGCCATGGAAAGGTAGATGGTCGACATGCCACCGATGCGGTCAGGGAAAAACTTCTTCACCAGAGGCGGTAAAACAACGTTAGCGGCACCCGTGCCTGCCATCGAGAAAAAACTCCAGAACAGGAATCCGTTGGTTTCCTGGCTGGCGGCGCGAGCAATTTCCCCTATGCCAATGGCGCTGGCCGCAATAATGACCGTCCACTCGAGACCAATCCGCCGCGCAATTGCGGGCGCGACTGCTCCGAAGATCGCGAAGGTGAAGGGAGCGGCCATCCCCAGGAGTCCGATACTCAGCGCATCGAAGTGGATGTCCTTGTCGATCGTGAGCAGAATAGGAGAGACCGATGTAGCGGCCGAACGAAGCCCGAAAGCGACCAAGACCAAACCGACAAAAACCACGAATCTTCCGCGCACCAGTGATCGTTTGTCTGGCCCGGTGGTCGGGGGCTGTGGGGCGGCGGCAGTCACGACACTCAGTCAATCAAACAATTCGCGCCCCGCCCTATGATGTGAGCGCCCAGATAATCTGAACGAACCGTTTGTTGATGTGGGTTCGGCACACCAGTAGAGTCACACCTAGATGTATTTGGGTCACCGTCGACACAACGAAAGAGGTTCTCATGGCTCGATTTGTATTGGTTCACGGCGCAATGTGCAACGCGTCAACGTGGCCTGCCGCTTTTGTTGAGGGCCTCGAGTCCAAAGGACACACGGTTGAGGTCTTCGACCTTCCGGCCCAAGGTACGGATTCCACGCCCAAAGCAGCAGTATCGATGCAGGCCTACGCTGATCGCACGGTCGAGCAGTTGAGATCGCGCCCCGAGCCTGCCGTTCTCGTGGGTCACTCGATGGGTGGCGTGGTGGTTACTCAGGCGGCCGACGACTTCGTTGCCGCCGGTGGCGAACTTGCGCAGGTTATTTACCTCACGGCGTTCCTGCCGCGCAACGGCCAGTCACTGCTCGAGCTTGCGGGTTCCCCCGAGGGTGAGGGCGATCAGGTTCAGGCAAACTTGCAGGTGTCTGGTGAGCCCCCCATGGGAACGTTGGCCCCCGACGCGGTGAAGAGCGCACTCTTCACGACAACCAGCCCGGAGATGATGGCGACGGTTCCCCCGGAGAGCATCGAATCTCAGCCGATTATTCCGTTCACCAATCCCGTGAGCATCACCGACGATCGCTCCATTACGCGACGATACATTTTCGCGCTGAAAGACCGAGCCATTCCGCTGCCCCTTCAGCGCAAGATGGCGGGCGCCACCGCTGTGGCCGAGACCGCCGAGATTGACAGCGACCACATGGTCTTCTTCTCGAAGCAGGCAGATCTCGTCGACGTGCTCGATCGGTTTGCCCGCAGCTAGTTGCTCGAGGGCTGCGACTTCGCAGCCCTCTTCAACACGCGAATGGCTGCCCGGGCATCCACCGTTTCTCGGCGATAGCGCCGATAGACCATCGAGATGCGCAGGGCCGACTCCGAGAGCAGAAGCATGAGCCCGGCGGTGATGAACAGGCTCACCGCATAGTTCTCTATCGCGGTGTTCTCGGAGAGCAGTTTCACGGTGATCAGGAAGACAACCACGATGTACTCGGCAAAACTGCGCCGCACAATGATGGCCTGATATTCCGGCAGCGCTCGAACGTACATGATGCGCGCGCGGTAGCGAGCCAAAAAGTAACCACCCACAATTCCCGCTCCGCCGGCGACCATGTGCCACGGGTCACTGCTGAGGTCGCGCCACAGCACAACGCCGATGAACAGCAGTTCCATCACAGGGTCGAGGGCCTCGAGAACGAGGCGACGCACAAAGTTTCCCTTGGGGAGGCGCAGGATTCGGCGACCGTAGAGTGACCCTCGAATGTCGATGATGGTCATCACCACGATCAGCGGAGAGAGATACGCCAGCAGAAGCCACGTGTTGTCGAAGGGATTCATCTGAACGAGCCTAGTCACTGCCGGTCTCATATTGACACATGCCTACCGTTGTTCCCGCGGGCGCTGGGTGACAGAGTCAAAGGGGAAGCCACGGTCACCGTGAACTAGAAAATCTGCGCGCGCGAGGAGGCATCTTGTATCGGATTTCTGTGGATACAGGAGGAACGTTTACCGACGTCGTGGTGAAGGACGCCAGCAGCCAGATTTACATGTCCAAGGCGCTCACCACTCGCGACCGCGCCTATCTCGCGATAGAGCAGGGGCTCGCTGACATCGCTGCCACCATCGGCGTTGATGTCGCCGATCTCATCCGCCAGTCGGTGCAGATCAACTACGGAACGACGCGCTCAACGAACATGGTGGTCACGTCGCGCACCGCCAAGACGGCGTTGCTCGTGACCGACGGCTTCCCCGACATCCTGTTGTTGCGCGAGGGCGGCAAGCCGGACCCCTTTCGGCGCATGCACTTTCGACCGCCGCTGGTGCCGCGTCACCTCACGTTTGAGATTGACGAGCGCATACTGGCCGATGGCAGCGTTCACATTCCGCTCGACGAAGATTCGGTTCGCCGGGCAGCCAAAGCGTGCACCGTTGCGGGAATCGAAGCCGTGGGCATCAGCCTGCTGTGGTCGATCGCCAACCCGACTCACGAGCTTCGCATCGCGCAGATTCTCGCGGACGAAATGCCGGGCATCCCCGTCACGCTGTCGCACGAGGTGAACCCCAGCATTCGCGAGTATCGCCGCGCCTCGTCCACGGCCATCGACGCGTCGCTCAAGCCCGCCATGCAGAAATTCTTTGGAGACCTCCAGTCGGATCTCGACGCAGCCGGGTTTACCGGCAGTCTGCTCATCTCCACCTCCTACGGAGGCGGCTGGAGCGCCGATCGCATTGCGGCCAAGCCGGTCTATTCGATTGGTTCGGGTCCCTCGCTGGCTCCGGTGGCGGCCGTGCGCGAGGTTAATCAGGACGTGCCCGGAGGTGCTGTGGGCAACACCGTGCTGGTCACCGACATGGGTGGCACGACCTTTGACCTCTCGGTGATTCAGGCGGGTCGCATCGAGCGCACCAACGAAACCTGGCTCGGCGGAAAGTGGATTGGTGACATCACGGGAACGCGATCCGTTGATATCGAGAGCATCGGTGCCGGTGGCGGATCCATTATTCGTATCGACTCGGGCGGACTGATGCAGGTGGGCCCGCAAAGTGCCGGCTCCGAGCCGGGGCCCGTGTGTTACGGACGCGGCGGCACCGATCCCACCATCACGGATGCGGCTCTCGTGCTCGGCTACCTTGACTCGTCTAATTTCCTCGGCGGTCGTCTGGAGCTCAAGAAGGCGGAGGCCGAGGCCGCCATCGCGGCCGTGGCCGATCGCCTCGGCATGACCACGGAGGCAGCGGCAATCGCCGCCATGCGCATCTCGGTCGACAACATCGTCACGGCTATCCGAGAGAAAACGGTCTCCAAGGGAATTGATACCCGCGAGATCGTTCTCGTGGCCGGCGGCGGTGCGGCGGGCATCAACGTCGGTCTGGTGGCCGCCGAACTGGGTGCTCGAACCGTGATTCTGCCCAAGAGCGCGGGTGCCATGAGTGCCTACGGTGCCGCCCACTCCGACATCCTCTCGGAGTTCGACATCGTGACGTTCCAAACAACGGGTTCTTCCGAGTTTCAACTCATCAACGATGCCTTCGCCCAGGTTCACCGTCAGGGCCAAGAGTTTCTTGACTCGATTGATCCGGCAACGATTTCGTCGACCGACATTGAGTTTTACCTGCAGGCGCGCTATCCCATGCAGGCGTGGGAGCTCACGGTGTCGCTCGGCAACTTCGACGACGCCCGGGCCATCACCGCGGCGGATATCGAGGCGCGCTTTCACGCCGAACACGAACGCGTCTTTGGCGTGTTCGAGGAGGGTGAGCACGTGGAGATTCTCGGCTAGGGCGCCCGAGCCACCGCTCGACTCGCCGGTAACGATGCGCCGAACGTGTTCATCGATCAGCCGGCCGTGGCCTCGGTCGAAGAAGTGCGCCCCACGTATTTCCGCGATACCGGCTGGGTCGATGCGCGTCTCGTGTCGGCACAGCACATGCGCGCGCTCGGCGAGATTGGGGGGCCCGCGATCGTGCGCGAAGACACCACCACGCTGGTGGTCTACCCCGGCCAAAGACTCCAGATTCTCGCCTCGGGAAACTATCAACTCCACATCGCAGCCGACGGAGGGAACGCCTGATGCGCACCTACAAGACCGATGTCATCGATATGTCGGTGATTGCCAACCGGCTCGACGGAATTGTTCGTGAGATGGAGAACACCCTGCTGCGTGCGGGTCGATCGGCCGTGCTCAACATGGCCCGTGACTTCTCGTGCTCGATCATCACGGGTGACAACCGCCTGCTTGCGACCGCAGAGGGCCTGCCCGTTCACGTGATCGGTGGCGAGCGTCTGGGCGAGGCCATGACGCGCCGCCACCCGGATCTGCGTGAGGGCGATGCCTTTCTTCATAACGATCCCTACGCCGGCAACACCCACGCGGCCGACCACACACTCATGGTGCCGGTGTTCGTGGAGGGCGTGCACATGTTCACGACTCTGGCCAAAGCTCACCAGGCAGACATCGGTAACTCGGCGCCCACCACGTACATGCCCTTTGCGAAGGACGTCTACGAGGAGGGCGCGCTCGTCTTCACCGCCATCAAGGTGCAGCGTGACTTCACCGACATCGACGACATCATCACGATGTGCCGCAGCCGCATTCGCGTGCCCAACCAGTGGTACGGCGACTACCTCGCCATGGTGGGCGCGGCCCGCATCGGTGAGCGTGGGCTCAAGGCCCTGTGTGAGAAGTACGGTCTCGAGGTGATCAAGAACTACATCGAGGATTGGTTCGATTACTCCGAGGTTCTGATGAAGGACACCATCTCGCGCATGGAACCCGGCGTGGCGTCGGGCTTCGGTGTGCACGACCCGGTGGGTGACCTTGCTCCGGACGGACTGACCATCAACGTGTCGCTCGAAGTTAAGCCCGACGAGGGCCGCATTGTGATCGACCTGCGCGACAACATCGATTGCATCGACGGCGGCATGAATGAGTCGGAGACGTGTGCCATCAACAATGCGATGACCGGTGTGCTCAACTGTCTCGATGCCTCAGTGCCCCGCAATGCGGGCAGTTTCCGATGCATCGAGGTCATGATTCGCGACAACTGCATTGTGGGTCGGCCAAAGTTTCCCCACTCCACCTCCGTGGCCACCACCAATGTGGGGGAGCGACTGGTTATGACCACGCAGCGCATCATCGCCGAGCGTTGGCCGGGACAGGGCATGGCCGAAGGGTCGAACGGACTTGGCCCCGGGTTTGCCGTGATTTCGGGACAGGACACCCGGGGCGGAAACAACGCCACGTTTGTCAACCAGCTGTTCATCGGCAGTCAGGGAGGCCCCGGTGGTCCCGGCTACGACGGTTGGGTGACGTTTGGTAACTCCGTGACGAACGGCTTGATGCTGCGCGACAGCGTGGAGGTGGACGAACAGAAGTACCCCATCCTGATTCGCCAAATGCGCGTGCGCACCGACTCAGGCGGCGTGGGTGAGTGGCGTGGCGCGCCGGGCATCGTGTGCGAGTACGGCCCGGTTATTGACCAGATGACGGCGCACTATGTGACCGACGGAAACGTGAATCCGCCGCGCGGGGTGGCCGGCGGTGGCGATGCCGCACCCTCGGAGCCCTACGTTTTGCGCGAGGGCGGGGCAGAGGTGTCGGCACCGCTCATCGGCAGCGTCACGCTCACGCGTGGCGAGATGGTGGGACACCGGTTGAGCGGTGGAGGCGGATACGGCAATCCGCACGATCGTCCCGCAGACAGCGTGCGCACCGACGTGTTGGCCGGTTTTGTCTCGTTTGAGGGCGCCCGAAACGACTACGGCGTGGCTTTTGTTCGCGACGTTATCGATGCCTCACTCGAGGTGGATGTCGCCGCGACGGCTGCCCTCCGGGGAGAATAGTCTCATGACCGGTGAGACATCACCACTCGAGGCGCGACGCGCAGCTCTGCCGTCGTCGTATCGGCTGTTCTATGAGAACCCTGTTGTGGTGGACCACACCGAGGGCGTGTGGATTCACGATGCCACGGGCACACCGCTCCTAGATGTCTACAACAACGTTCCTGTGGTGGGGCACAGCAATGCCCACGTGGCCGACCGTGTTGCCGCACAGTTGCGCACGGCAAACACGCACACCCGATACGTGTATCCGAGTGTGGCCGAGTACGCGTCTCGGCTCGAGAGCCTCTTTCCGGCCGAACTCAACAAGACCATCTTCACGTGCTCGGGTAGCGAGGCGGTTGACCTCGCCCTCCAGGTGGCCCGCTTCACCACCGGACACGAGGGCGTCATTGCCACTTCGCACGCGTACCACGGCACCACGGCGGCCACCCACGCCGTGAGCCCAAGCCTGTCGCGCCGCTTTCTTGACGACCGAATCGCCCTGGTCGACGTGCCCGAGGATGCCCTTGCGGCCGGTGATGCAGGCGAAGAGTTTGGGCGACGCGTGCGCGAGGCCATCGCCACTCTCGAGGCGCGCGGAGTGGGCTTTGCCGCTCTCATTATGGATCAGGTGCTCACGAGCGACGGCGTGTTCACCGACCCGGTGGGCTTCATGGCGCCTGTGCGTGAGGCGGTGCGCGCGTCAGGCGGAGTGTTTATCGCCGACGAGGTGCAGTCGGGTTTTGGGCGCACCGGAACACGCATGTGGGGATTCGATCGACACGGCATTGTTCCCGACCTTGTCATCCTGGGGAAGCCCATGGGCAACGGTTTGCCGATTGCCGCACTCGTGGGCACGGCTGAACTCCTCAATACCTACGGCGACACCTTCCGCTACTTCAACACGTTCGGCGGTAATCCCGTGTGCATCGCGGCCGCCGATGCCGTGCTCGACGAAATCGAGCGGCTCGATATCTTGGCCAACGTGGTCACCACCGGTGCTCTGCTCCGACAGGGCCTGGCCGACACGCTCACCGCCCACGGGCTTGACGCCCACGTGCGCGGTACCGGTCTGATTGCCGGCGGTGACCTTTCCGCGTCACGCGAGACGCCGGCAGAGAGCAAGAAGCTGGTCGACGCCATCGTCAACGGACTGCGCAACCGAGGTGTGCTGATTAGCTCGACCGGGCCGCGAGGCACCGTGCTGAAGGTTCGGCCCCCGCTCGTCTTCAAACCTGAGCATGCCGAGCGAGTTCTCAGCGCCCTGGACGACACGCTCACGCAGCTTGCGCCATGACCCTCGTTCGGTTCACGCCCGAGGTGGCGGCAGACCTCGCCGAGCGGGTGGGAGAAATCTACGGTTTGCGTCTCGAGGTCACCATGGTTATCGAGGGGGAGACAGACGCCAGCATCGGGATGCGCGCGCCGGACGGCGACGGCTATTTGGTGAAGGCCCGCCCCGACCGCATGGATTCGCCCGACCTGATCTGGCAGGAGCAGGTTCACGTTCGTCTTGCCCAGCACCGTTTCCCCTTTGACGTTCCTCGGCTCATTGCTAGCCGATCGGGGGAGTTGCGGGTCGAGCTGGAGGTTGAGGGAATCCCGCATATCGTTCGCGTGCTCACGTTCCTCGAGGGCGAGCTGATGTCGAACGTGAACGTGGTCCCCGGCGCCGACTTTCTTACCGACCTGGGCGCCGTGTCGGCCCGCCTCACGCAGGCACTCGCCGACCTCATTCCTCCACCGGGTCTCGCCGAGCACTTCTGGGTGCTCACCCGCTCACTCGATGCGCTCACCGAGTCTCTGGATCGACTTCCCGAATCGCACCAGACCGGGCTTGTTCGGCAGATCATGCAGCACGCCGCCAGCGCTCTTTCCGGCGTTGATGACCTGCCGGTGTGCACGGTGCACCAAGACCTCAACACGCACAATGTGCTGGTTGATCCGGATAACCCCGTGCGGGTCACCGGCGTGATCGACTTCAACGACACCGTGCGCACCATTCGTGTGGCAGATATCGCCATTGCGGCCGGCTACGCCATGCTCGTTTCCGATCAACCGCTCGACGCGTTCGCCACCGTGGTGCGCGGGTAT
Source organism: Microbacteriaceae bacterium UBA963 (assembly GCA_002292955.1). GTDB lineage: Bacteria > Actinomycetota > Actinomycetes > Actinomycetales > Microbacteriaceae > UBA963. The sequence goes on from DBCH01000130.1 coordinate 30,269, forward strand.
CTGGCTATCGCGCCGCTGACGAATGAGGAGAAGTCAGTGCTTTTTCCTCTGGCACTCATTCGCCTGTGCGTGAACTGGACCACGTGGTTGGCGCGCTCGGAGGGTGACCCCGAGAGCTATGCAGCGTCCCGCATGAGTGCAACGTGGCCCACCATCCAGTGGGTGGTTGATGCCGGGTTTGAGTCGTGTCAGCGGTCCGTCTTGGAGCGCTTGGCCTAGCCCCCAACGGATGTGCCGTTTGCGCGCGCCAGGTGTCGCTCGCGCATCGCCAGAAACAGCGGCAGCGTGAAGGCCATGGCGGTCACGCCGGAAAGAACGACGTAAAGCCACACGCGTTTCATGCCGAGGCGCGAGCCTTCGGCAAACATAAAGATCACCACGGCGATTGCCACGATGGCCAAGTCGGCACCCAGCACCCAGTCGACGGCGCTGCCAAACCACGCCTGAACGTAGTTGGCGTTTTCGAACACTGCGAGGGCGTTGAAGGTCCAGGCGGTGACGAGCCCGATGATGGCCAGAGAGAGGTAGAGCCAGAAGCGCACGCGTTGAGAAGTGGTCATATTCACAGGTTAGGGCTTGGCAGGATAGAAGAGTGAGCCCCAACCGATTACAAGCCAACCTCTCGTTTCGTTTTCGTCGGCTTCTGTCGGGTGATCCCAACGGTATTCCCCCGTGGCTCGCGGTCGTGGCAGAGGGCAATGAGGCGGGCTACTTTCTGCCTTCCGATGCGCCCTGGTTGGTGCACGGCGGTTTTGGCACGCTCGTGGGCGGCATCCGCGCTCTTCTCGTGCAGGCCCTGCACCCCGGAACGCTGCGCGGTGTGATGGATCACTCGCGCTACGCCGAGGATCCGCTCGGCCGCCTCTCCGGAACGATTCGCTGGCTCACTGTGACCACGTTTGCGTCGAAGGAGGCGGTGGCCACCGAGGCGGGGCGCGTGAACCGGATGCACAAACGCGTCGTGGGGACATACGAAGCGAGCGACGGTGCGGAAGTGTCGTATCGGGCCGCCGACCCGGACCTCTTGCTGTGGGTGCACATCGCGTTTATGGAGTCGTTTCTCGTGGCCCACCAGATGTACTGTGCCGATCCCGTTCCCGCCGGTACGGCCGCCTCGGGTGCCGACAACTACATTGCCCAGTGGAGTGTGGCGGTGGCGCCGCTGGGACTCGCAACGTGCCCGATGTCACAAGCCGAACTCGACGCCGCCATCGCCGATTTCTTGAACCGGGACATTCTGCGCTGCGATGACAGAACGCGCCAGGTGGTGGCCTTCCTGCGTCGACCCCCGCTTCCCGGCGCCACAAAAATCGCTTACCGATTGCTTTTCGCGGCGGCCCTAACGAGCTTGCGCCCCGAGTACCGCAAACTTTTGGGCCTGCGGGCGGTTCCGCGCTGGATCATCGTGCCGGTGACGCGAGTCGCTCTGCGACTCATCAAGCTGGCGGTGGGGCCACATAGTCCTATCGAACAGGCGGCCCGCGACCGACTCGCACGTGCGGGCGTTATCTAGGCCGAGCACTCGGCCGGATTGTTGTGAGGCCGCGAAGCGGCGAAGCTAACTGTCCGGCTCGAACTCGAGGGCGAGCGAGTTCATGCAGTAGCGGTCGCCCGTGGGCGTGCCAAAGCCGTCGGGAAAGACGTGGCCGAGGTGCGATCCGCACTTGGCACACAACGCCTCGGTGCGAATACTGCCGTGCGAGCGGTCCTCGCGCAGCTCAACAGCATCAGGGCGAACCGACTCGTAGAAACTCGGCCAGCCGGAGCCACTCTCAAACTTGGTTCCGGCCATGAACAGCTCGTTCTTGCAGGCCAGGCAGCGGTAGACTCCGTCGCGCTTCTCATCGAGCAGGGCACCCGTCCAGGCGGGCTCAGTGGCGGCCTGGCGGAGGACGGCGTATGAGTCGGCCGGCAGTTCGTTGCGCCACTCGTCTTCTGACTTGGTGATGTCGTAGTTCATGTCCCTATTGTCACACCCTCGCCCGGTGCGCGCCAGACGTGGGGAGTGGGAGAGAATTGAGATATGGCTACCTCTGCTCCCCAACCTGCTCACGATCACACTATTCGCGACACCGAGACGGGCGGACTCAGTGCCGACGAATTCAAGGCCGCGTTTCGTCAGCACCCCAGCGGCATCGCCGTCATCACCGCAGACGCGGGTAGCGGGCCTGTAGCCATGACCGCGAGTTCCGTTTTCTCTGTCAGTGCTGACCCGCCCGTTCTGGTCTTCTCGGTGTCAGCCATGTCGTCGGCTGCGCCCACAATTCTCACCGCCGACACACTCGTCGTCAACATGCTCTCGGCGGATAATCTTGACCTCGCCCTTCTTGGTGCAAAAAGTGGTGTTGACCGATTTGCCGACACCACACTGTGGGATCGCCTCGACACGGGTGAGCCCTACTTCGTCAACGCCAGCGTTTGGATTCGCGGTCGCGTGGTGGATCGGATGCTGATTGGTGACTCGACCGTGGTAGCCGTGCATGCACTCAACTCGAGCGTTCCCAACGATGTCGCGACCGCGCAGCCGCTTGTTTACCACAATCGCACGTGGTACCGACTGGGGCCCGAGAGTCGCATCACGACCTAACCCCACGCAACACGGTGAGGCTACTCGTTCGGTAACCGGGGTCATAAATCTTCTGCGCGTTGCAAGTTTGTCCCCTCCCTGTTAGGTTTTTTTCATCATGACTCGTCGTTTCTGTTGTTGTTGCTAGTTCCTGCCGAACTAGCACCTTCGGGCGCCTCAAGCGCGCCACCAGAGGCATCGCCTCCACCAACAACATCGACATCGAGACCGTCCCCGCAGGACAATCGCACGGCACGGATGAGCCACACTCAGCCCCGAAGCAGCGAGTCTCCCCACACACATCGGGAAGAATCATGAAGTTTGCACACTCCATCACCGACACAATCGGTGACACCCCTCTCGTCCGACTCAATCGCGTCACCGAGGGCATCGATGCCACCGTGCTGGTGAAGATGGAAACCGCCAACCCTGGTGGATCGTCCAAAGACCGTATCGCCGAGAAGATTTTGGATGCGGCCGAGCGCGACGGCCTGCTTAAGCCCGGAGGCGTGATTGTTGAGGCGACCTCCGGAAACACGGGTGTGGGTCTGGCGCTCTTTGCCCAACAGCGCGGGTATCGCACTATTTTTGTGGTGCCCGACAAAGTCTCCGTTGACAAACAAAACACCATGCGCGCTTACGGTGCCGAGGTTGTGGTCACGCCCACCAATGTTGAGCCCGACGACCCGCGTTCGTACTACTCGGTCTCCGACCGTCTTGCGGCCGAGATTCCCGGAGGTTTCAAGCCCAACCAGTACCACAATCCCAACGGGCCGGCCAGTCACTTCGCCACCACGGGTCCAGAAATTTGGCGTGACACCAAGAAAAAGATCACTCACTTTGTGGCGGGCGTGGGCACTGGCGGAACGATTTCGGGAACGGGTCACTACCTCAAGAAGGTGTCACGGGGGCGCGTTCGCGTGATTGGCGCCGACCCGGTGGGCTCCATTTACTCCGGCGGCGATATCCACGGCTACTTCGTTGAGGGCGTGGGTGAGGATTTCTGGCCGTCGGCATTTGACGCGGCGCTGCCAGATGAGATTCAGACCGTGAGCGACGCCGAGTCGTTCGAGATGACCCGTAGGCTGGCGCGCGAAGAGGGCATGCTCGTGGGCGGGTCGTCGGGTATGGCCGTTGTCGCGGGTCTGCGCGTGGCCCGTCAGGCGAAGGCAAAAGACGTGGTGGTTATCCTCATTCCCGATTCCGGACGCGGATACCTCGGCAAGGTCTTTAACGACGAGTGGATGACGCACAACGGGTTTGAGGTTTCTGAGTCCCCCGAACAACTCGAGCTCCGCGCGCGCATTGCCGACATCACCCAAGGAGAAAAAGCATGACCGATCTTGAACAGGCCGGCTTTGCGACGCGCGCCATTCACGCCGGACAGCAGCCCGACGCAGAGACGGGCGCGGTGATTCCACCCATCCACCTCTCGTCCACATTTATTCAAGACGGAATTGGCGGATTGCGTGCCGGCTACGAGTACGCGCGCAGCGCCAATCCCACGCGTGATGCGCTTCAGCAAAACCTGGCGAGCTTGGAGGGCGGTTCGCGCGCCTTCAGTTTTGCCAGCGGGCTCGCCGCAGAAGACACCCTGTTGCGCGCGGTTCTGCGTCCGGGCGATCACGTGGTTCTCTCCAACGATGTTTACGGCGGCACCTACCGCCTCATCAACGGTGTTTTTAAATCGTGGGATGTGGCGCACACGGTGGTCAACCTCGCTAATCTCGACGACACACGCCGTGCACTCGAAGCGTCGGGGGCCAAAATTATCTGGGCCGAGACGCCGTCGAATCCGCTCCTGACCATCCTCGACATTTCGGCACTGGCTGCGCTCGCACACGAGTTCGGTGCTCTCTTAGTAGCTGACAACACCTTTGCCACGCCGGCTCTACAGCAGCCCCTCGCCCTCGGCGCCGATGTGGTGGTGCACTCCACCACCAAGTACATCGGTGGTCACAGCGATGTTGTGGGCGGAGCGCTCGTGACGAGCAACGAGAATCTCGCCAACAAGATTGCCTTTCTGCAGAACTCGGTAGGCGCCATCTCGGGACCGTTCGACGCGTACCTGACTATTCGGGGCATTAAGACGCTCAGCCTGCGCATGGAGCGCCACAGCAGCAACGCGCAGGTGATTGCCGAGGCCATGGCCGCACACCCCGCCGTGGAGCGAGTGAACTATCCGGGTCTCGCCACGCACGCCGGACACGACGTGGCTGCGCGGCAGATGCGTTCGTTTGGGGGCATGATGTCGTTGCAGATCGCGGACGGAGCAGCTGCGGCGAAGGCGTTTGCCGAATCGACGCGCCTGTTTACGCTCGCCGAGTCGCTGGGTGGGGTGGAGTCGCTCATTGGCTACCCGCATGCCATGACGCACGCCGCCGTTGCCGGCACGTCACTCGCGGTTCCCGAAAACCTCGTGCGCCTCTCGGTGGGCATCGAGGACGTGAGCGACCTTCTCGGCGACCTCACGTCGGCGCTCACGCCCGGCCGCCTGCCCAAGGCCGTCCCGGTGTCCGCTAACAGTTAGAGGCTCGGGCAACGCGCCTGAGGAGCCTGTGAAGCCTACCTTGTCACGCAGCGGAATTGCGCGAACGCTGGAAAATTCTCGCGGCGGATGATTTCGGTTAGCCCGAATTCCTCGCGAACGCCGATTCTTTGAATTTGTATATTTCTCTCGTCGGCAGCACTCCCGTCGGAGCTGCGAAAAGGAGGAACGATATGAAAAAGAAGCTACTTTTTGGTGTGGGATCGGCCGCAGTGACAATCGCTTTGTTGGCGATTGCGATGCCTGCGCAGGCATTCACTCCCACACTGAGTGAAGTTCGAGTTTTGAATGGACCGCCCTCGGATGAGTCGATTGATGGCCTCGCGCTTACTTCTGACGCACAGACCGCTGTCGTGGTTTCCGACCGGCGTGCATGGGTTGTCGATGTGACCTCAAACGTCGCTACCGAGATAACGGGGTTGACAATGGCGTCTCGTGTGATCATGAACTCAGCAGAAACATTCGCTTACGTGGCAACGGGACAGTTCAAAGTGAGCAAGGTCGACGTGGCAACTGCGACGGTTGTTGACACGTGGACCGATGCCACGCTCGGGTTTGCCGTAGTGCAAATGTTTCTATCTGCAGATGGCCTGAACATCTATGCGGTCGGCGTCAGCGGTTCTTTCCCGAATATTCGACCCGGTGTCGTGAAGCTCGACCTTACCTCTGGCGTAATCAGCAAGTTTGACGCGGTAAATCTTGGGGTACCTCGTCAGGCGGCCTTCAACGCGGAATCGGGCGAGATTTTTATCCCGTACAGTTTGAGTTCCACGACAAGCTTTGCCGTGTTCGATACAACTTCCGACTCGTTCACGGACATTCCGTGGGCGGCGGCAGGTGACCTCACAGGCTGTGACTGGCAGGCGGGCACGATGGCGTGCCTCGTGGAAGACACGGTGCCCTATGTCGCAACAGTTAGCCCGAGTGGTGCGGTCGAGTCCTCGCTCGACGTTGATGTCGCGGTCTCTAACCTGGTCGACATCCGAGTGACCCCTGATGGAATGCGGGCCTATGTTCTCGGTGACAACGGCGGATTCGGTGCAGTGCAAGCCGTTGACCTTGCCGCTATGTCATCCGTTCTCGTATTGGATACATTGCTCGAATACCCCGAGGTCGTGGCGCTCGCGCCAGATGCAGGTCAGATCTGGTTCTACGCCTACTACGCGGAGGACTACAACGGTGGTTATCAGGTTCTACAGTTTGCCGAGCCGAAGGCAACCCTCGCCGACACAGGCCTTGACGCCTTTCAGGCAGGTGTAATGGCAGTTGTGCTCTGCGGAGTTGGCGTCTTCTTGCTCGGTCTTTACCTCGCGCGGCGTCGCAGGTCTGCAAACGTAAAGTAACCTCTGTTGGCGGCGCGGCCTACTCTGCCGGTGCCGTGATGTATGCCATGAAGCGCCCCAACCCCGTGCCCGGCGTCTTTGGCTTCCACGAGATCTTTCACACGCTCACCCTCGTGGCGTTCCTCTGCCATAGGACGGCCGTGCTGCTGATCGCACTGAGCCCCGCTTACTTCTGGTAGCGCGACCGTCGTCTGAGTCCAACGAGGCGGGCGATGAAACCTGTTGAGAAAAAGGTGGCGGGTTTCTCTCGGAAACCGAGGGAAACCCGCCACCCGACGGTATTCACTTATCCGTTGTGACTGCGAACACGCCTCCACAGCGTTATAACCAGGCCGAGCGTCAGCATGAGACCAGCGAGTCCAGCGACACTCCACACAATAGGCTGAGCCAGTCCCGTGTCGGCGAGTTTCTTGTCAGCCGCTGTCACCGTAATCTCAGTGGGAACCATTTCAATCCATTCGGTGGGGTCACCAGTGAGGTTGCCCACCGACTTAAACTCCGGACTTACACATCCCCACGAAGCGGAGTAAGTCCCCGGAGTGATTGACGACGGAATGGTAAAGGCCAGCGTAAGCGGATCAATTGGTGCGGTGAAATAATCCCCCGGGGTAATGTTGCCCAGACCCGGACCTGCAAAGAGGATCTCGACTCCTGAGATGCTACTGACTGCACTGGGAATTCCAATGACGTTCGTGAAAGTGTCATCAACGAGAACAACTGCCACGGTCCATCCGGATTGCGTTCGGTCGCTGTTATCGCCAGGCTGCACCGTTTCACAAAAATAGGTCCACGTATCAAAACCACTATCAGGGTCGTAGGTAGGTGTGAGTGTGAGGGTGAGCGCATCTCCTGCGGCTACTGTCGTCTTGTCGAACGTTCCTCCCCCGGCCACGTAGGCGGCATGTGCCGGCGCTGACGTGAGAGAGGTGGCGGCCGCGACGAAAAGGCCAGCCACGAGTGAGGCGACCGCTCGGCGCCAGGCGGGCTTACTCATTAGCTGCATGTCAATAATTCCTTTCCCAAAAAACTGGAGTTATCTGATTGAGGACAGAAATTGTACTCAGAGCATTAATGCACGGCGAAAAAATGCAACTACGGATTGATTCGGTCTGACCGAACAAACCCGCGCGAACGAGTTACGAAGTTCTATTCTGGGCTCGTGGCAAGTTCTTCTCGGGCGCGCAAGATCCTCGTTGTTGAGGACGAACCGTTCCTGCGGGAATTGGTCTGCCGCGCTCTCGATGATGCAGGCTTTGTGACGGTGCCCGCGGGAACCGCGGCCGACGCAGTGAAGCTTTTTCGGCTCAACGACCCGGACGCTGCACTCGTCGACATCGAACTTGGCGCCGGACCTAACGGAATCATGCTGGCCACGAGATTAAGACGCGATGTGCCGGAACTTCCCCTCGTCTTCCTCACTGTTCGGGCAGATCCTCGCGCCGCGGAAGGCCCTCAAATTCCTCCAGATGCTCACTTTGTGCAGAAGAAAGGGCTCAAAGACGTGAACGACCTCATCGCGGTCATGGATGTGGCGATGCGTGGGTCACGGAGCGAGACGACCCGCCATGATAAGTCTGACCTCAACCCACTTCGCTCTCTCACGACCAAACAGATCGAGACCCTTCGGCTCATTGGCGAGGGACTCACAAATGAGCAGATTGCCAGCGTGCGCGGGATTACTCTCCGGGCGGCAGAAGTAATGGTGAGTAAGACCCTCAAGCTTGTTGGCATCGATGAAACCGCGGGGAATCGACGGGTGTTAGCGGCGCGGAAGCTGTTTTAGGCAGCCCATTCGTCGAGATTCGGGGCGTCGTCGCCTTCTCCGCGAGTCGTTACGCGAGCAGGAATTTCGGCAAAGAGCGTTGTTCGCTTGTCAGTTACCTCGAGTCGAAGATCTGTGGTCATCTGGCGAAGGAAAGTTAGTCCGATGTTTCCTGAACTGCGCGACGTTGGCTCTCCAGGGCCGCGAGGATTAGTGACAGTGACGCGAAGTCGACTGCCCTCAAGCCCAACTTGGGCGCGGACTTTCTGCGTTTGGGCATGCTTTGCGGCATTGACGGTTCCCTCGTTAATGACTTCCATTGCAATGCCAGCCGCAAAGTTGTCTTCTGAAAGCGCGCGTTCCGCCTCCGGCGAGACCTCAATGGAGAGAGAAATCGAACCATCCCAGAGGGCGATGACGGCGGCAGCTTGTTGCTTGAAATCAAACTCGGGGGCATCCTCCACTCGCGTCAAGGTATCGGCCGCCTGCTTGAGAGCATCCGCCACAATGAGAACAGACGAACGAACGGGGACAGCTTTCTTGCCCAGTTGTACTTCTGCAGCAACCACGGTCGCCTGAACGCTGCCGTGCAAAACCGATATCAGTCGGTTCTGGATGGCTTCTGATTGTTGTCGAAACCGCACAACGTCGCGGGCAATGCGGTTGTTGGCCATGCTGAGTCCTTCAACCACGCGGAGCTGACGGACCTCATTGGCCCGATGAATGAAACTCAGCAGCCCCAGCAGGAAAATCACCACGAAAAGTACAAAATTCTCGGCAGCCGCGCTGTTTGGGCCAAGAAATGGGGTGAGGGCCGCGGCAAAGAAAAGCAGGAGGGCGGCCGGAACGCTGACATAAAACGCAATCAAGATGAGGGGTATTTGGATCAGAAAACCGGGGCTTGAGAAGTTTGTACTCGCGCTGCCCGAAACGGCTGCAATTCCAATGATGAGCGCTCCCACTGAGCCGGAAAAATATCGACCATTCCACCTTCGCGGAATCCCGCGGAGAGAGACCCGCCGATTTTTTTTCGGAACAATGCGGTCACTCTGTTCCACAAATTGCGGAATCTTTCCCAGGGCGGGAACAAAGGTCTCTTTGATGGCGGCGATCCGAGCGGAGGCACTCTCGAACGAGATCTTCTTCCGACCGCTGACGAGTGACTCCAGTTCCTTCGCTGAGGCGTTCATTTGATTCGCAACGGACTGTTCAAGTGCCCTCGCGGGTATCAACACCTCGTCGGCAAATCGTGTACTCAACGAGTCCAGTCGGGTGAGCGTTCGGCGAAGAGAGCGTCGGGTGCGCCGAAAGACTCGTTGTCCAGCAATCAGCAACGCGACGAGGGCCCACAACAAGAGCCACACGATCCAGAGAACTCCAGTCAGGAACACAAATGTTGACGGAGTGATGTCAGGAACAACGGAAGAGTCCGTGGGATTGACATAGGAGTCGATCGGATTGAGTACTTTAACGACCCAGCCGGCAACCAGAATGGCGACAACCAGGCCTGAAACGATCAGGGATGAGGCCAGGCGCGAAATGCGTCCACGACCAACAAGCCACAGGATGAACGCTACGCCCAGCACAATCGCCACGCCCGCCAGCACGGCGAGCCACGAACCGACCGGTCGGTTGAGGGTTGCCGGTATTCCGAGGGCGAATGCCCCAACAGCAAACCATGGGTAGATCCACGGATCGACAATTCGAATTCCCCAGAAACCATCGGGAATCACGCCGGACGACAATTTCACATTCGGCGAACCGCCTCGAACGTGCTGGGATTTCATTAGGGACGCCTCACGTTCTTGGTTGCACACCCGAAAATTAAGAACCTTTGCAGGAGGCTCTCACTAGATTTTTACACGTGTCGAGCCCCGACGTGGAGAGAAATATTCGGTCTAACCGAACGCAAGAGTGACATCTGGGAGTGCGGCAACAAATAGGTCCCGCCGGGTCTCTGCCCGATGCCCCCCCATCGACGTCGGGTCACCCGAAATTTGTTCGAGCGGCGTTTTTCTCTGGCGATAAAGTTCCCTCGTCCGCTTCGTTTACGCGAGGCCTGAAATGGAGGAGAAATCACGTGAAAAAATCTGTTTACGCGGCAATCATTGGCGCTGGTGTCCTTGTGTCTTCGCTGGTCCCAACCGCAGCACACGCCTATGTGCCACCCGCGCTGGAAATCCCCGTCGCTTGCCAACAAGGCACGGGAACGGAGACAATGTACCCCGTCTACACGGGTCAAGCAGTGACGCTGGTCTTCAATCCAACAGGTTGCGTGACCATCTATTGGCTAAACGACGCTCCCTCAAATTGGAACAGTTCCAGCGGATGGCTTGCGACTCAGTCGACGTTCACGATTTCGGCGGCCGACGTACCGGCTCAAATTGGTCAGCAGTTCGATGTTGATAAGGGCCCTGACTATGACGCCATTATCCTCACGGACGGCGGACCGGCACCCGAGCCGACCCCAGAGCCTACACCGCAGCAGCTACCCGATACGGGACTTGACGCCGGCGCTGGTATGAACATCGGAGTTGTCTCAGGTGTTGGGGCGGCGCTTCTGGCAGCCGGAGCTTTGCTCGTGGTTCGCACGCGCCGTTCGCGGAAGGCATAGCTGGTTTGAGCCAAATGGTCGGAGGCGTGCACTCAAAGCGTGCTCGCCTCCGATTCTTTTCGGAGAGAACAATAATGGTTAGCCTTGAGAGGCCCGGTGCGGTAGAACTGAGATGGTTCTCCCTTTTCAGGAAGTAGGCACACTCATATGGCGCGACCAGCAGCACGATTCCTTTTCCGCGCCGTGGCAGAGTTCGCCGGCACCGCCGTCTTGGTGTGCGTTGTCGTGGGATCGGGCATCATGGCCACGAACCTCACGGAGGACAAGGGTGTGGCGCTCATCATCAACACGTTCTCCACGATTTTTGCCCTCGCCCTGATCATCCTCATACTGGCGCCGATTAGCGGAGCGCACTTCAATCCCGCGGTGTCGCTGGTGCAGCTCATCTCGCGCGCTCAGCGACCGGTCGAAACCGCGGCCTACGTGGTGGTTCAGGTTGCCGGTGCCATCGTGGGCGCGATTGTGGCCAATGTTATGTTTGACCAGCCCGCTGTGCAGTTTTCGACGAGCGAGCGGGTCAGCCCGGGAATGCTGCTTGGCGAGGTCATTGCCACGGCTGGACTCATCGTGGTCATTGGTGTGCTGATCCAGCGCAAGCAAGACGCGCTCATCCCCGTGGCGGTGGCCGCCTGGATCGGATCGGCCTACTTCTTTGCGGCATCCACATCGTTTGCTAATCCCGCCGTGACAATCGGACGCCTCTTCTCAAACACCTTCGCCGGGATTGCCCCGGTCTCGGTAGCGCCCTACATTGGCGCACAACTCGTGGGCGCCGTGCTCGGCTTCCTCATTGTTAAGGCCGTCGCGCGGTACCGAGTCAACGGCAGTTAGTCGTCGGCAGTTAGTCGCCTGCGACTCCCCGTGAATCTTTGGGATTCTCCGGTGACATGGCGCACGCTGGTGTGCCACCCGGCAGCCTGTGGCGATTTGCCGCCACGCGGCGGTAGCCCCACGCGAACAGCTTTCGGATGCCCGGTAGGCGCATGCCCCAGGCCACGAATCGGTGAAACGGGTCGCCCTGAATTTTCATGAGCTCGGCAAAGCACTCGGCTCCGCCGAAAGTGCCACGCTCGGTGACGAGGTAGACCTGTGCTGACGCCTGCGCCGGGGTGAGACCGAGTGCACCAAGGTCGGCGAGTTGCCACGCGGCAATCGTGAGGGGAGTGAACGAACGCTTCTCGAAGTGCCGGGCCACCGTGGTGCAGAATCCGCAGTCTCCGTCAAACACGAGAACCGGGAGCACCGGACCCGCGGAGCTTTGCGAAGCACTCGTTGGTGGCGATGTCGCAGGCATGAGCCAAGTTAATCACCAATCTCTGAACACCTCGCGCGCCAGCC
>DBCH01000117.1 GCA_002292955.1 Microbacteriaceae bacterium UBA963
GCCCTCTTCGCGAGCATGCCCGCGATGATGGCCGCCGACGGCGTGTGGGTTCCCACGGGCGGCGTCAACGAACTGCCACAAATGCTCGCCCGCCTGGCTACCGAATCGGGAGCAGCACTTCACCTCAACGAGCGAGTGACATCCGTATCCCGCCGCCGAGTGGTCACCGAATCGGCCACCTATGAGCCGGACTTTATCGTCAGCGGCCTCGACACAGGCGTTCTCAACGTCCTCATGGGCAAGAAGGTAAAGAAGAGCCGCGCTCCTTCGTGCTCGGGAATCGCGGTCTTTGCTGTGCTCGACGAGGAACTGCCGAGAAACGTGGTGACCCACTCGGTAGTCATGCCGGATGACCCGGCCGCCCTGTATCGGAGCCTGGAAGACCGCACCCTTCCCCAGCAAACCATGGCATTTCTCAACTACTACCGTGCCGGGCACATCTACCCCAACGACCGGCCAACCGTCGCGCTCCTTCTTACTGCCCCACCAAACGGCAAGCGTTATGACATCACGAGCGAGTTTGTGCTGCGCGAGATGGCGCGGATTAGCGCAACCCTGGGGCTGCCGCGTCCCCTTTCCGAAATGATCACCGATCACGAAATTCTTCACCCGCAGTACTTCGCGGGGTTCGGCGGTTTAGACGGTGCCCTGTACGGCGAGGGGAATCCGTGGTGGCGCAGCGGCCCCTTTCATTCACCCAGCTACTCGTCGCGACGGCGCCCGTGGCTCTGGCGTGTCGGCGCTTCGGTGCACCCGGGCGGCGGCATTCCGGCCGTTCTCGGCGGTGCAATGATTTCGACGAACCGACTGCTGGCCGCCCTCACGTAAATCACTCACGTAATCGGCATCGACCACGAAGCGATAAACGAGCGCGAATCCCTCCGGCGCTGTGCAACTAGTAAATGCCGGGGATGATGCGGTACTTGACCTTGGCGGTGTACTTACCCCACAGCGCACCATACTTGGCTTCGCAAATCTTCTCGTCGTCGCGCTCGCGGGTGACAAAGAGGGCGATGTAGTAGAGCGGGTACAGCCAGATCATCCAAATGCCGTAGTAACCCGTTGCCGCAGCGATGGCCACGGCTTGGAGGATTTCACCGAGGTAGTTGATGTGTCGGCTGCCACCCCAGAATCCGTTGACCAGCAGGGTGTGCTTTCCGTTGCTGAGGGATTCGGGAACGATGCCGAAGAAGCTGCGCTCGGGAGCCGTCTTGAAGCGAAACTTCTGCATGTTGGCGCCGCGAGTGAGAACCCAGCCACCGAAGAAGAGGACCCCACACATCACCGTGGCCCAGGTGGGTACGCCCGGGTTGGGTAGGTCGGCCGTGAACCAGAGGGACACCGTGTAGAAGTAGGGGTAGAAGGCCAGGCATCCGAAGCCGAGCTTGAAGCCCACCCGCTCGGCAATAAAGTCGTAGGTCCACAGGTGCACACGCTCGAAGATCAGGTATTCGAAGCAGAACCAGGTGAGCATGCCGCAGGCGAGCAAGAAGCCGGGGTTGATTTCGTCAACAGTGGTGATGTGGAAGACGGCGAACGAGAGAACGTTCAACTGAAGCACCACCGCACCAACCAAGTAGAGCCAGACCTTGGCGTCGAGCAAGTCACCCTTGTACTGGGCCTGCTTTGACCGACCGAACCAGAAGTCAGCCAGAAACGAAGAGCGAACGGGCGGGAACTTGAGCACAACCACCAGTGCGTAGATCAGACCGATGACGACGGCACCGATGAGGCCCCACCAACGGGTCTCGTAAAGCCAGGTAAACGGCACGAGGTTGGTGAACCCCAGAACCAGCCACAGGGCGATGCTGACCACGAGCACGTAGCGCCCGTTGATGCGGTAGCGCAATACCTCGCCCGTGGCGTCGTCAATCACGTAGCCCTTAACGCGGTGCGCGGGAAGCGCAAGATGTAGCACCGTGATCACGGCGTACGCAATGAGCGGGGTGATCAGACCCAAAAAGATAGTCACGACAAGCCTCCAGTGTTCTTGGACATGATACCGATGGCGGAGCGCCTACTGAGGAGCCGCGTCATCATGAAGCGACCAATTTTGCTCACTGCGCCAGGCACCACAACGGGCCCGTTGCCGAGAGCACCCAGCGTCGTTTCGGCCACCGTGGATGGCGGCAGCGTTCCGGGTGCCGGCTTGGCGCTCTCCGCTTGCTCGTAGCCGGGGGTCATGATTGCCCCCGCGGTGCACACCAGCACGTCGACGCCCCGCGGGGAGAGTTCCTTCCAGAGCCCCTCGGCCAGGATGGTGTTGAACGCTTTCGTGGCCGCATAGGTCGCCAGGTTGGGGCTGCCCTGACCGCCGGCCAGCGACGACATGAGCACAATTCCACCGCGACCGCGCTGGATCATGGGGCCCGAGAACAGCTTGGTCAACAACAGTGGCGCCTTCACGTTGACGGCCGCTGCGGCCGCGAGGTCGGCTTCGGTGGCGTCCGCGAAGGGCCCGATGGGCACAAAGGCGGCGTCATAAACAAACAGACCGATGTCGACACCGAGTGCGCTCACCCGCTTCTTCACGTCGTCGTAGTTGGATAGGTCTGCAGTGATCGTCTTCACCTCAGCGCCGTAGGCGTTGCGGAGCCGAGTGGCCGTTGCCTTCAGGGCATCCTTTTTGCGCGCAATGATGACGAGGTTGAGGCCCCGTCGGGCACACCCTTCAGCGAACGCGGCACCAAGGCCATACGACCCACCGGCAACGAGCGCGTACGGTCCGTACTTCTGGGCAAAGCCACGTTGCGTTGCAGATTCCACGAAGTGAAGCCTAGCGTGGCGCCTATTCGTTACGGTGCGTCGTAAATCTTGACGTCGTAGGGGTAGGCCGTGAGCTTGTCGAAGTTTCTGAGAGTGCTTCCCACCGTCACCTCGAAAACGTGATCGGAGAGAACCTTCGTGAATGTCTTGCCTTGCGTCAAAACGTAAAGGTCGTAGTCATCTTTAGAACGGTTGTAAATGATCCTGAACCAAGGCGTGGATGGGGTATTTCCAAATTCAAGGTCGACGAACTTGCCCGCGGAATTTGTGAAACTAAACGTCACGACGTCTGCGTCAATGCCACCGTTGTTCGACCCCCCACAAACAAAAGCGTTTGGCCCCATAGTCCCGCGAGCTGCGGAAAGGTTTTTGAGCTGATCGTCAACGGTATCCTCGCCGAACACGTAGTCGACGTTGCGGGTCGTCTTGTTCTGAACACACGCCCTGATGCGATTCTGAAACCAGCCGGCCTCGCGGCTCACAGTTTCTGTGGCGCTGGGGGCCGGCTCGGGTGTTCCCGACATGCTGGTGCTGCTGCAACCGGTCACCGCAAGGGTGCTCGCCACTGCGAGCGACACAACAACGCCCCGGAGGGTGCGACGGGGAGACATCTCGCTACGGCGCATCGGAGATTCTCACATCAATGGGTATGGCCGTGATCTTGTCGAATGTCCTTGCACTTGTTCCCGGTAAGACGTCGAAAACCTTGCCTTCGGTGACACCTTGGTAGGGGCTGCCGGGGGTGGTTGATACACGAAGCAAATCCCGCGGCTCACCGCTTCGCAGGTAGTAGACAGCGAAGACGAGTGGGGCACTGCTGTTGTTAAGCTCCACGTGAATCAACCGGCCCGCAGAGTTTTTGTAGACAAAGTCCACGGTATTGCCGAAGATCCACGAAGTATTTGACGCACCACAGGCGAAGGCGCTGGGTCCCATTGTTCCCCACTGAATCTGAACGTCTTCTTGCTGAGTGTCCACGGTGGATTCGTCAAAGTAGTACTCGAGGTTTTGCGACGTATTGTTCTGAACACAGACGCGAATGCGCTTCGAAGAACCGCTCGCCTCCCGGCCTACGTTTTCCGTGGCCTTGGGCGCGGCATCACCTGACCCCAACGTGTTCGCCGCGCTGCACCCGGTGAACGCAAGGGCACCGACCAGGGCGACGGACAGAAACATGGCTCGTCGAGTAGCAACGGCGCTGCCTCCCGGTTTCGATTTCATCATTCTCCCGCCAGCGTATTAATTACATTAAGTCACGACAGTAGCAGAGACCGTCCCAGGCAGACCGCCAGTGCGCTCACACGCGAGGGGCGTGCGCACAGAACAACGACCCTGGGGCACCACCGCTTTAAGATTCGAATGGTGACACACCCCATCCCCGGAAAGAAGATGCTCATGAATAAAGACGATCAATTCGAAGCGGGGTTGGCATTGCGCCGTATCATGTTCGGCCCAGGCGGCTCTGACGAACAAATAGACAATGCCACGGATCTCACCGAAGCCATGCAAGAGTTCGTCACGCGAGAATGCTTTGGCGGAACGTGGCAACGCGAAGGCCTCACGAATCGTGAGCGCAGCTTGATCACTGTCGGCATGTTGCTCGCCCTCGGTCGTTCGCATGAGATCCGGATTCACATGCGTGGCGCGCTTGCCAATGGCGCCAGCATTGAGGAGCTCCGCGAAGTGGTGCTGCAGAGCGTGATGTACTGCGGCATCCCCGCGGGCATGGAAGGTATTCGCACGCTCGTTGAGATCGCGGCGGAGGATGCCAAATGAGCGCAACGCTTCCCACGGTGGCCTTTATCGGCATTGGCAAGATGGGCTGGCACATGGCCGGACACCTCGTTCGTGCCGGCTATCGGGTTTTGCCGCTCGACGTCAACCCTGAGATCGGTGCGAAGTTTGCCGCCGAGCACAAAACAGTCATTGCAGAGCCAGCCGATTTTGCCGACGCGTCTATTTTCGTCACGATGCTGCCCACCAGCGCGGACGTTGCCGAAGCACTTTTGGGGGAATCGAGCACGATACGCCCGTTCCTCACTCCCGGCGCCCTCGTGATCGACATGAGTTCGTCGCAACCTCTGGAAACACAGTCGCTGGGCGAGCAGTTGGCCGCGGTGGGGGTTCACGTGGTGGATGCTCCCGTGTCCGGAGGGACAGTCGGTGCCGAGAAGGGCACCCTCACCATCATGCTGGGGGCCGACAGCGAGGAGGACGCGCAGCGCGCACTTCCGATCGTCGAGGCGGTGAGCGCCCGCGTGTTTCGCGTGGGCAAGTTGGGCGCAGGCCACGCGCTGAAATCGCTCAACAACTTTGTTGCGGCGGCGGGATTCATTGCCGCCACCGAAGCGCTGATTGCTGCTCAAGAGTATGGCCTTGACCCCAACCTTTTTCTCGACGTTCTCAGCGTCTCGACGGGCAGAAACTTCAGCACCGAAATGACGCTCAAGCTGAATGTTGTCCCGGGCACCTACGACTCGGGATTCCCCCTGGCCCTCATGACCAAAGACGTGAAGATTGCCAATGAACTGGCACACCAGCTTGGCACGCGCTCAACAATGAGCGATGCGGTGGTGGCACAGCTTTCGTCCGCGCTTGGCGTTTTGGGTAACGACCCGGCAGCCGATCACGCGCTCGCGGCCAAGGTGTGGCAAGAAGAGAAATAGCGGATAGTTTCTTCTTACAGGAGAAGAAGAAATGACAATCACACCCCACGGCATTCACCACGTGACCGCCATTGCGCGTGATCCGCAGCAGAACGTCGATTTTTATACCAAAGTCCTCGGTTTGCGTCTGGTCAAACAAACCGTCAACTTTGACGCACCGCACGTATGGCATCTCTATTACGGTGACGAAGCCGGCTCGCCGTCGTCGATTCTTACCTTCTTTCCCTGGCCCGGTGTTGCCCAGGGCCGCGAGGGCGCTGGCATGACGAGCGCGACGGCCTTT
>DBCH01000012.1:0-23505 GCA_002292955.1 Microbacteriaceae bacterium UBA963
CAAGACCAGTTCTTGGCCGGCGTTTCGAACTACTTTAAGAAGCACGCGTGGGGCAACACCGAATTGCACGACCTCATGGTGGAGCTCGAAGCCACCAGCGGTCGCGATCTGAGCGAGTGGTCACAAGTGTGGCTGGAGACGGCCGGGGTCAATACGCTGCGCACACACGTCACCTGCGTGGCCGACGGCACCATCGAGTCGTTCGCCATCGAGCAGACGGCGCCGACCGAGTGGCCCACCATCCGCCCGCACCGCATGGCCATTGGCTTCTACGACCTCGACGGCAACTCCGTAAAGCGCACTCATCGCGTTGAGCTCGACGTGGACGGCATTCGTACCGAGGTGCCCGAGCTCGTCGGCCTCAAGCGCCCGGGGCTCATTCTGCTCAATGACGATGACCTGGCCTATGCAAAGATTCGCCTCGATGCCGACTCCATCGCCTTTGCGCTCGCCAACCTGGCGCGCATCGCCGATCCGCTGGCTCGCTCACTCGTGTGGGGCGCCATCTGGGATGCCACGCGTGACGCCGAACTACCCGCTCGCCAGTTCCTCGACCTCGTTGCGGGAAACATTGCGGCCGAAACCGAGTCCACCACGGTGCGCACCACGCTCGCGCAGTTTGCCACGGCGCTCACGGCGTACACCTCGCCCACCACCCGGGCCGCGCGCATTCGCGAGGCGGGCGACCTCATGTGGTCTTTGGCCCAGTCGGCCGAGGCCGGCAGCGACAACCAGTTCCAGTTTGTGAAGGCGTTCTCTGCTCTGTCCCGAACCGAAGACCAGCTCAATACTGTTGCCGCGTTGCGCGGAGGCCACATCACGCTGGACGGCCTCGACATCGATACCGACCTCGGCTGGGACCTCCTCATTGCTCTGGTTGCGGGTGGGCGCGCGAACGAGGATGACGTGGATGCGTACCTGGCCGAAGACAACACGGCCACTGGCCAGCAGTCGGCTGCTCACGCGCGTGCTGCTGTCCCAACCCTGGCTGGCAAGCAGCGCGCCTGGGATTGGGTTTTCGTTGACGACTCGGCCTCAAACCTGATTATTCGCAACACAGGTCTTGGGTTCCTGCGTGCCGCCGACACCGCGCTGCTAGCAAACTTTGTTCCTCAGTACTTCGCGTCTCTCATGCGCATCTGGAAAGACCGCTCGTTCCAGATCGCCGAAACGCTAGTGGTGGACTTCTACCCGGCTGCCCTCGCCAACAAAGAACTGCAAGCGGCCTCGCAGGCGTGGCTGGCAGCCAATCCGGACGAACCAGCACTGCGCCGTCTTGTGGTGGAGAACCTTGCGGGTGTGGATCGGGCGTTGGCCGCCCAGGCCCGAGATTCCGCGGAAGACTAGATCATGAACGACCTGTTGGCGAAGCTGTGGCCTGCGCTTGAACCCTTCGCACCACTCATCTCTTCGGTGATTATTGCTGCCGTGGCCGTCGGTGTTCGCTTTGCCCTCGTGGCCATCAACCGCCTGGTCGTGCGTCGCATCGTGACGGATGCGCGCAAGAAAGCCACCTCGTCGGATCCCGTGATCGTGGCGCAGAGCAACCCCACTAATCCGCGCATCGTGCAACGCACGCGCACCATGGGCACTGTCCTCGACAATCTGGTGACGTGGACGGTTGCGGTCGTTGCGCTGATTATCATTCTGCAGACGCTCGGCTTACCCGTGGCCGCGGTACTCGCCTCTGCCGGAATCGTGGGTGCTGCGCTGGCGTTCGGCGCACAGAGCATTATCAAGGATGTGCTCAGCGGATTTCTCATGGTGTTGGAAGACCAGTTAGGCGTGGGCGACAAGGTCGACCTCGGGTTGGCCGCGGGCACGGTTGAAGCGGTGGGCGTGCGCATCACCACCCTGCGTGACGACAAGGGCGTGATGTGGTTCGTGCGCAACGGCGAAATTCTGCGGGTGGGTAACTTCTCGTACGAAGCCACCAAGGGCGCGCCCCGACGTGCTGCCCCGGCTCGAACATCCCCAAAGAAACCGAAACCCGATCGCTCCCGCGCGCTGTGAGTGAATCGTCGTTTTTTAGCGAGGTGGGCGGACACGCCACCTTCGAAAAACTCACGCACGCGTTTTACCGCGGTGTGGCCAACGACCCGGTGCTGCGGCCCATGTACCCTGAGGAGGATCTCGAACCCGCCCGCCTCAGGCTTCAGCTCTTTCTCGAGCAGTACTGGGGTGGTCCCACCGAGTACTCTGACACGCGGGGTCACCCCCGCCTGCGTATGCGACACATGCCTTTTCACATCAACGCCGAAGCTCGCGAGCGTTGGCTCGTGCACATGACCGCCGCCATCGCGTCGCTCGGCCTCGCTCCCCTGCACGAAGAAGCGATGCTCGATTACGTAGATCGCGCCGCGCACGCCATGACCAATCAGCCCGACTAGTCGGGCGGGACACTTATCGTAAGAGAATGTGTCCTCGGGGCGTGCTGAAGCGCGACCAGTTGGCGGCGCGGCTCACATTCACCTCAGGCGGCTCGAGCGCATCGCCCGCATCCGGGGTGAGAAATCCCAGACCGTAGGCGGCAAACGCGACGCCTGCCGGCACGTCGATGTCGGATAGGAGACGCGTTCGCGACCACACCTCCGTGCGAACACGCGCCACGATCAGGGTGCCCTTGCCCGAGACGCTGGCCACCTCGGAAATGCCCTCGCGCGCGATGACTTCGAGTTCGCTTTCGGAAATCGAGCCGGCGGCCACCCATCCCCCGGATGGAGGGGCCACACCAGACCAGCTCACGCCGGGAACAGCGGGCGGCATGGGAAGAGTTAG
Source organism: Microbacteriaceae bacterium UBA963 (assembly GCA_002292955.1). Lineage (GTDB taxonomy): Bacteria > Actinomycetota > Actinomycetes > Actinomycetales > Microbacteriaceae > UBA963. The sequence goes on from DBCH01000012.1 coordinate 2,779, forward strand.
TTCTCCGTGCGCAAGGCGATCTGCCAGGGCGCGAACCAAAATCACCCGGTCGAGGCTGGAGGGCACTGCCAACTCAAAGATGCGCACGCCTAACACGATGGGGGTGGTGTCAAGCAGTGACGCCCGCGTGAGAACCGCCACCGAGACCACAAGCGCGTTGCCGTGGGCGCTCAACCGCACGTGTTCACAACCCAAAGTTGCCGCCCGTGACATGAAGGTCGTTAGGTCTGCGAGGTCCAGCGCAGAAGCGAGTGCGAGTTCATCATCCATTGCTACCTAAACTAGCGAGAGAATCATCGTCACCGTTGAGAGGAGCTTCGTGCACGACAGTGTTGCCGCAATGCTTCAAGCTCTCACCCTGCGCCCAGAACCCGGTGGTTCCGATACCTTCGTGGGCACAAGCATCAAGATGCCCCATGAGCGCGTCTTCGGAGGTCAGGTGGTGGCGCAAACGCTCATTGCGGCCAGTGCCACCGTGCCCTCGGACCGTCCGGTTCATTCCATGCACGGCTACTTCCTGCGGCCCGGTGACGACACGCAACCCATTGAGTACAGCGTGGATCGCATTCACGATGGGCGTTCGTTCAGCACGCGACGCACCCAGGGGATTCAAAAAGGTGTTCCGATTTTCTCCATGATCGCGTCGTTTCAGGAGGTCGTGCCCGGCCTCGAACACGCCGAACAGATGCCCGCGGGCATTCCGGAGCCGGAGTCCCTGCCCGCACCCGCGGAGCTCTTCGCCGAACTCAATCACCCGCAGGCCACCTACTGGGCCGCGCAACGGCCGTTTGACATCAGATACGTCAATGGCCCCATCTATCTTGAGGTAACGGGCCCGAAGGTGGCCCATCAGGCCGTGTGGATGCGATGCTTCGATCGCCTTCCCGACGACGCAAGCCTGCATCGGGCAGCGCTCGCTTATGCCAGCGACTACACCATTCTGGAATCTATCTATCGTCGCCACGGGGTTTCGTGGGCCACCAAAGGCCTCAGTGCTGCCAGCCTCGACCACGCCATGTGGTTTCACCGCGACGGACGCGCAGATGAGTGGGTGCTCTACGTGCAGGAGTCGCCGAGCGCACAGGGCGGGCGTGGGTTATGTCTCGGTCGCATGTATGCGCACGACGGCACACTCCTCGCAAGCGTGGCGCAAGAGGGCATGGTTCGCGTTCCGAACTGACCGGTCATCGCCCAAGAAGACGGACTGAACTAGCTCTCGCCCGAACCCCGAGCTTCAGCGATGAGTCGTGACACGTGGTAGTCAACGAGGTTGTCGTAAACGCCGTTCACCTCGGGAATGTCTGACGTGGGGAGGTGACGACCCGCGTGCCAGACCGAGACCCCAAGGATCGACCAGCCGATGCTCGCCATCACCTGTTGCTCGTGAAGATCGGTGAGCAACTGGGCTTTGGGCACTCGTCCTCGCACGAGGGGCGTATCGGAAACCTGACCGAGGCGCACATCGCGCACCAGCACGAACAGCCGGGCGAGATTGAGCTCTGCCCACTCTGTCATCTCCGCGCGGTACTTCTCATTCACAAACTCCGTCACGTCAAGAGAAGCCGTGGGGTAGTTGAGTACCGCACTCCACCCACTCATGCGCTGTGTCCAGGCAATCGACGCACGAATCCAGCTCTCGAGGCGCGCCTCCGGCGTGCGCTCCGCCAGCGCCACGTCGTGCCAGAGTTCTTCCACGTACATGGCATAAGCAATGACCGTCGCTTCCGCCAGAAGTTCGTCGCGGCTACCAAAGTGGTGATTGATCAGCGAGTACGAAACGTCGAGCGCTTCGCAGACCAACTTCACGTTGAAGGTGGCAGGCCCCACGCGGCTCACGTCATCAATCGTGGTAAACAGCACCTTGTCGCGCATCGGGGGCTCGGGGTTCACCCCAAAGTGCAGCCAGAAGTTGGCGTCGAGAACCCGAGTGACGGGAACCTGCATATCCACGGCGTGCAAGCGTTCACGAGGTGTGTGACGTGCCATTGACATTCTCACTTTCCGCGAATGGTAGGGGGCTTTCCCCTATCATAAGCAGACGCGCCTGCGCGGCGACTCAACCACTGGGTTACCGGTCGCGAAAGACGAGCGGAGCATCCACAATTTCCTCGATGACAGCTCGTTCGGCGTCGGTGATGCGCCGTGGCTTTTCTTCGGCCGCATCAATCACCACGATGGTGGTCAGAGCGCGGGCGAAAAGCACGCGCGGCACCACGCCCACCGGCGAGAATACCTCGTAGCACACATCCATACTGGCGCCACCGAGTGCACCCACCCACATCTCGACATCGAGCGGTTCCCGCAGGTACGGAATGGGGGCCAAGTACTCGGCCTGCTGCCGAGCAATGAGTGTGATGGTGCCGGCGTCCGGCCCTCCGCGAAAAATCCTCGTGGCTGGGGCCGTCTTATCAGTCTTGCCGACATACGTGTCATCGCCCGCCCAAAAGGCGAAGATGCGCGCCTCCTCGAGCAAACCAAACATTGCCGCGTTGTTGACGTGTCCATAGGCATCGAGGTCAGACCAGCGCAAACTGATGGGAACGTGAAGTCGCATGTCGAAAAATTTCGCTTAGTCGCGCGTGAGCTTGCGGTAGCTGCTCCGATGCGGCAGAGCGGCGTCGGCACCCAGTCGTTCGATCTTGTTCTCTTCATAGGATTCGAAGTTGCCTTCGAACCAGTACCAGTTGCCGGGGTTCTCCTCGGTTCCTTCGTAAGCCAGAATGTGCGTGGCGATGCGGTCGAGGAACCAGCGATCGTGTGTGATGACCACGGCGCAACCCGGAAACTCGAGAAGAGCGTTTTCGAGGCTCGACAGGGTCTCCACATCGAGATCGTTTGTGGGCTCATCCAGCAGAAGGAGGTTGCCACCCTGCTTGAGCGTGAGCGCCAAGTTCAGCCGGTTGCGCTCTCCGCCCGAGAGCACCCCGGCGGGCTTTTGCTGATCGGGGCCCTTGAAACCAAAAGTCGACACGTAGGCCCGAGAGGGAATCTCCACGTTGCCGACCTGCATAAAGTCGAGGCCATCGCTGACAACCTCCCAGAGAGTCTTCTTGGGGTCGATGCCACCGCGGTTTTGGTCGACGTATGACACCTTAACGGTCTCACCCAGTTTGACCTCGCCACCGTCGGCCGGCTCCAGACCCACGATGGTCTTGAAGAGTGTGGACTTGCCCACCCCGTTGGGGCCGATGATGCCCACGATGCCGTTTCGAGGAAGCGAAAACGACAGGTTGTCGATGAGCACGCGGTCGCCAAATCCCTTTTTCAAGTTCTTAACTTCGAGCACCTGCTGACCCAACCGGGGTCCGGGCGGAATCTGAATCTCTTCGAAGTCGAGCTTGCGCGTGCGCTCGGCCTCGGCGGCCATCTCCTCGTAGCGCCCCAGACGCGCTTTGGACTTGGTCTGCCGCCCCTTGGCGTTGCTACGCACCCACTCGAGCTCGTCTTCGAGGCGCTTAGCCAACTTGGCGTCTTTCTTGCCCTGCACCTGAAGCCGTTCGGCCTTCTTTTCGAGGTACGTGGAGTAGTTGCCTTCGTAGGGATAAAGGTGACCGCGATCGACTTCGGCAATCCATTCCGCCACGTGATCCAAGAAGTACCGGTCGTGTGTCACGGCAAGCACGGCGCCGGGGTACTTGGAGAGGTGATGCTCAAGCCACAGCACGCTTTCGGCATCGAGGTGGTTGGTGGGCTCGTCGAGAAGAAGAAGGTCGGGCTTCTGGAGAAGCAGTTTGCAGAGGGCCACCCGACGACGCTCGCCACCGGAGAGCACCTTGACGCTGGCATCACTGGGCGGACAACGAAGGGCATCCATGGCCTGTTCCAACTGAGAGTCGAGGTCCCAGGCATTGGCCGCGTCAATCTCTTCTTGGAGGCTGCCCATTTCGGCCAGAAGTGTGTCGTAGTCGGCATCGGGATTAGCCAACTCCGCGGAGATCTCGTTGAAGCGCGTGATCTTGCCCATGATCTCGCCCACACCCTCTTGCACGTTCTCGAGCACGGACTTGTCGTCGTTCAGCTCGGGTTCCTGCATCAGGATGCCCACTGAGTACCCGGCCGACAGCTTTGCTTCGCCATTCGACGGGGTGTCGAGTCCGGCCATGATTTTGAGAATGGTCGACTTGCCGGCACCATTGGGTCCGACCACGCCAATCTTGGCCCCCGGGAAAAACGACATTGTCACATCGTCGAGAATCACCTTGTCGCCCACCGCTTTGCGCGCGCGCACCATCGTGTAAATGAACTCAGCCATGAGCTAAGTCTAGAAGCGATTGATGCCCGTCCCGACGAGGCACCCACCGGCAGGCAATGCGGGCAAGACCGCTACAGCAATTGTCTCGATCGATACGCCGTACTGACCCACGAGACATTCGCCGGCTACCTGCGCAGAAACGAAGACGGTGTCGGAGAGGAGGCCAATAGCCGTCGAGCCCTCTGTCCACTCAATACCCGCGGGGTCAAAGCCAGACGCCCGAAGCCGCTCAGCCGTGGCCGCTGGACTGGCCGATATTCCCTCGGTCACAAGACCCTGCTCGAGCAGAATGACAAAAAGGCGCTGGTTCGCCTGCGCAGATTCGGGATCGACGGCCGGGAGAAAATTGGGCTTGGGGCCGGAGGGCGTGGGGCGCACCTCTGGTGCACTGGTGCTGGGTCCGTTGGTCGCCGACCCGTTTGATGAACCTGATTCGCCGGGGAAGCCAAGAATCGCACAACCGGACAACATCACCGCGGTACAGGCGAGTGCGGTAACAGTTGCGAAAAGCTTCATGGGTTCCTCTTACGTGGGAAAAAGTACGGGCTCAGTCTAGAGCGAACCGGCTGAGCAACCTGTGAGGATACCGATTCCGCACGCACAGGTTGCTCAGCCCGGTTACGTGAGCCGGCCCGAACGGCTGGCGAGATTCACCGGGGCGTTAGGCCGAGACCGCTACCCACCCGTCGCCGTTAGCACCGTCGGCAAACTCTGAGTTCTCAGAGCCAGCACTGCCCGACTCATCGGCTCCCGATGTGAGGGTGCGCGTGAATGTGCTGGTTCCCCAGAACAGGTCGTGCCCGAGGTTGTCGGCTTCAATTTCTACCGTGGTGCCCGAGCGATCGGTGTTCTCCCAGTCGCGGATCTTGAGTCGTCCGGAAACCATGATTCGGTCTCCCTTGACCACCGAACCCGCGGCGTTACTGGCCAGGCCTCTAAAACACGACACGGTGTACCAGTTTGTGTCGGCATCAATCCAGCGCTGCTGCGTGCGGTCGTAACGGCGCTGGCTCGACGCGAGCCGAAACGACGTGATGGCCAGCCCCTCGCTTGTGGTGATGTGTCGAGGCGTGGTAGCCACGAGACCCGTGACCGAAATGGTGTCAGACATTATTGCTCCCTACTGATGGCTAATGAACGCCCTCAGTGTGAGCCGTGAGATGCCGACCATCATCCCGCATCACGAAATCGAGGAACCAGTCGTCAGCGACCAGCCTGTGGAGGGTTTGTCGCAACAAATACGGACACGAAACGGGAGAGCAATGAAGCGCGGGTTCGAAAAAGCCACGCTTCGAAAAACCTAGGCGAGATACGCCGCGAACCCCTTCCGGACCTTGGCAACCTTGGGAACAGCCACGGCCAAGCAGTAACCCTGCCCGGGGTTCTTGGCAAAAAAATCTTGGTGGTACTCCTCGGCGTCGTAGAACTCTCCGAGCGGTTCAATTGTGGTGACCACTCCCCCGCCCCAGGTTTCTTCGGCGCGAGCGCGCGCTTGCTCAAACATCACCCGCTGGGCATCGTCCTCAAAGTACATCGCGCTACGATACTGCGTGCCCACGTCATTGCCCTGACGGTTGAGTTGGCGCGGATCGTGCATGGTGAAGAACGCGTCAAGAATTACGTCGGCCGGAATAACCGCATCGTCGAAAACAACGCGCACCACCTCGGCATGACCCGTCTGGCCGCTGCACACCTGCTCGTACGTGGGCTGGTCAGTGTGGCCCCCGCAGTAACCCGAAACGACATCAGTTACACCGGACAGCACTCGATACGCGGCGTCGAGGCACCAGAAGCACCCGCCACCAAGAACAAAAGACATCATGATGAACCCAAATCTACGCGTATCCAGTGCCACAATGTAGTCATGGACGCCCTCAACTCATTCACCAGCTGGCTCACCGACAACGCCAACCTCGGACTGGTTGTGGCGGTGGGCATCATTATCGGCTCACTCCTCATCGCCATCGTGGTGGGCGTGACGCTCTCATCAATTGCCCGCCGTCGCCGAAAAGATGCCATCGAGAATGAGCTCAACACCCTAGCTCCAGCCGTTATGAACGTGGGCATCGATGCGTCGCTCTATGCCAGCCTGAGTCCGGAGAGCAAGCAACTGGCCGATCGTGCAGCCATCGGCATCGACATGCGGGTCCGCCTGCTCAACCGCGAAGGCGCCGCGGAGGCCGCCGACTGGCTGAGCGGGCGCTTCACCGCCCTTCGCAACGCGTCGAGCCTGGAGCGCGGGGACACCGGTCGTATCCTCGACCAGATCCGCGAAGCTTTCCTGATCTGGGCTTACGAACCCAAGGACGGAATTCGTGCATTCCGCCGAGACGACCTCGAACACCAGCGAAACCGCTGACGGCCGTGCCCCTCGAACTCTCAGCAGAGAGTTTTGACGAACTCGTCACAGAGGAGCTCGATGCCCTCGCCGACGAAATCGTTGCGCACCTCGACAACGTAATCTTCGTCGTCGAAGACATCTCGCCTGACAACGACATGGGTCTGCTAGGCCTCTACGACGGCATCTCGCTCACCGAACGCTCGCAGTACGGATTTGGCGAGCTCCCCGATCGCATCGTGCTCTATCGGTTAGCGCTGCTCAATGTGTGCAACACGATGGACGAATTGCGTGAGCAGGTGCACATCACGCTCGTACACGAAATCGCGCACTACTACGGGCTCTCCGACGAAGAACTGGACAAGCTCGGCTGGGCTTAGAGCGAAGCGGCGAGCACGTGGTCAATGAACGCCACCCACTGTTCATTGTCAACGGGATTTTCAGCAATCTCGTCTAGAACTCGCCCCAGAGTGTACGCCTGAACAAAAACGGCGACGACGTGCGGGGGGAAGTCGGAACGAAACCACCCTTTTGCCTGAGACTCGCGAACCAAGTCGGCAAGGGCGTCTGTGAGGCGTTGTTGCTCAACCGCCAGGCGCAGGCGAAAACGCTCATTGCCGCCGGCGAGCATGATGGCACGGACACGTTCGAGACGAACACTGGCGAGCTCCGGCGACTGCGTGCGGCGAGTAATCTCACGCAATCGGGTGAGCATTTCGTCGCGGCTGGTAGACGTGGCAATGACCTCGGCAATTGACGCGCTGGAGGCATCGACGAAGGCCGCGAAGCGACGCAGATAGGCCATCTCGAGGAGGTCACTGAAGTCTTCGAAGTGGTGGTACAACGAACCCTTAGAAATGCCACTGACACTCAACACCTCGTCGACAATGATGGCCTCGGGCGCCTTCTCATCGAGCAGACTGGTCATGGTGTCAATGAGTCGTTCGCGCGTGGGATGAGGAGTATTCCGTGCCATGTGTGAAGTCTAGAACCTGAGAGAAAAACCATGCGACGCGGGGTAGCGTAAAGGCATGGGTGTGCGCATAGAAAAAATTGACCTTCCGGGCGTGGGAATTCGTCACGACATGGTCACCAAACACGGCCGGCACGTAGGTGTGCTGAACTATCGCGACGGGCGCCGAGAGCTGGCCCTCTACGATCCGGAAGACCCCGATACCGTGTTGGACTTCATCGAGCTTGACGACGACGAGTCGGATGCCCTCTCCGATCTTCTCGGTCACACGGCACTACTGAGCCAAATCACCGACTTCGGCTCTGGGGCTCTCGGCCTCTATACCGATCAACTTGTTCTGCCCACCGACTCGAGGTATCTGGATCTCACGCTGGGCGACACTCAGGCGCGCACGAAGACGGGAGTGTCGATTGTGGCCATTCTCCGCGGCGACAAGGTGATTCCCTCTCCCGAAGCCGCAGAGATTCTTCGCCAGGACGACATCTTTGTTGCTGTGGGAACGCGCGCCGGGCTCGACAAGCTCGAGGCCCTGCTGGCACACACCGCGGTCTAGATAACCGTCGCCGAGCCCATGCCTGAGATAACGATCATCCTCATCGAGGTGGGCGCACTTCTGCTCACGATGAGCCTTGCCAGTCGTCTCGCAAACCGGCTGGGGCAGTCACCCATCCCGTTTTACATGACCATTGGGCTGCTCTTTGGTGTGGGCGGTTTCTTGTCGTTAGAGGCGAGCATGCCCTTCCTGAAGACGGGTTCCGAGATTGGCGTGGTCTTGCTACTCCTCATGCTCGGACTTGAATTCTCGCCGCGAGAACTCGTGAGCAACCTCAAGTCCTCGGCCCCGCTGGGCGTGTGGGATGCGCTCTTGAACGCCGTGCCCGGAGCCGCCTTCGCGCTCATCATGGGGTGGGGGGCCCTGGGGGCACTCGTGATGGCGGGGGTAACCTGGGTGTCTTCCTCGGGCGTTGTCTCCAAGGTGCTCACCGACCTAGGTCGCGTGGGTAACCGCGAAACACCTACCGTGCTTGCCGTTCTCGTGATCGAAGACTTGGCCATGGCCTTCTACCTGCCTATCCTCTCGGCGGTCGTCATTGGTGCCAGCATCGCTCAGGGCGCCATCACCGTGGCAATCGCGGTCGGCTCCGTGTTCTTGGTGCTCCTCATTGCCCTGAGATTTGGCAAGCGCATCTCACGCTTCTTTTCGTCGACCCACATCGAGTCGCTCGTCATCGGCGTTTTGGGGCTGGCAATGCTGGTTGCCGGCCTGGCCGCAATGGTGCAGGTGTCGAGCGCTGTAGGGGCCTTCCTCGTGGGAATTGCGATCTCCGGCGAGGTGGCAAAGATGGCACAGAAGTACCTCCGGCCCGTGCGTGACCTGTTTGCCGCCTTCTTTTTTCTCGTTTTTGGGCTCACCACGAATTCCACCGACATCCCCGGAGCGTTGCTCCCCGCCGCCATCCTTGCGGTGGTGACCATGGGAACAAAGATTCTCACGGGATACCTCGGGGCTCGACGCGCGGGCATCGGACGCGCGGGACGATGGCGGGCTGGCTTTGCGCTCACACCGCGCGGCGAGTTCTCGATCATCATCGCGGGGTTGGCTGTGTCGGCAGGATTAGAGCCCGCTATTGCGCCAATCGCCGCCACCTACATGCTGATTACCGTGGTACTGGGGCCGCTACTGTCTCGCCTCTCGGACACGCAGGCCTTCAAGCGGCGTTTTCGCTCCACCATTACCCAGCCGGTGCCGCTGCCACCCGCACGTTGAGGGCTCCGGGATTAACCGCGATGCGCAGTGACGTGACCTGTCCAAAGAAGTCGCCGTCGAGCTGAACGTTCTGTGGGCGCGGGATGTCAACATCGAGCATTCGCCCCTGCGCATAGCGTGCGGTCTTGATCGCGGGCATTGACGCAACGAGGGTATCGATGCCGGGAGTTTGGCTGAGAACGCTCATCACCATGATGTGTGACCAAATGCGTGTCCACCCCCCGAACGTGCGCGGATTCATCACGACGAAGTCGAGCAGGCCGTCGTCAAACCTGGCTCTCGGAAAGAGGGCCACACTCCCAGTGGACAGGCCGCAGTTGCCAATGATGGCGGTGTGGGCGCGAATGGTTCTCCGGCGATTTCCATCGATGCAAAATTTCAACTCTTGCTGATTGTTCTGCCACACCGAACGCACGATAGGCCTCACGTAGGCTAACCAACCAAAGCGACGCTTGGTTTTTGCGTCCGCGTTGGCAGCCATGTCGGCATCGAAACCAATTCCCGCCATCACCAGGAATCGCGCATGACGATGCTGGGAGCCATTCCAGAGGTCGGCCTCGGCCACGTCGATGGCGACGGTATGACCAGACAGCGCGGTGTGAACTGCACGTCGATGATCAATCAGGGGGATGCCCAGATTTCGGGCGAACAGATTGCCGGTTCCCGCGGGCAACACCGCGAGGGGGATCTGCGTGTCGGCCAAAACCTCTGCCGTTCGGCGGATGGTTCCATCACCGCCCGCCACGATGAGCACATCCGGATTCGTCGCGATCGCACGCCGAATGGCCTGCTCACCGTGGTCGGCAGAATCGGTCTCAAACCAGTGCGCGTGCTTCCTGCCGAGTTTCTTTTCTTCCGTTCGCAGGAGCCGCCGATACGCCTGAATGTGAGCGGCGTTGGGCTTATAGACCACAGCCGCCCGCAGCGGTTGAGGTGAGATGCCTATTTCCATTCCCAGTTCGACGATGCGTCGCACGAGATGAACTTGAGGCAGAGCGTGGGTATGCCAATGGCGTAGCCATTGTTCTCCGACACCGACGTGTCGTCTCCCCACGTGTTGGTACCAATCACTTCGCCCCGCGAATTGAGAAGCGGGCCACCCGAATTGCCCTGATTAATGGCCGCATCGGTGACAATAATGCTGATGTCGGGGAAGAAGTTGCTGACGTTTCCAAACGTGTAGGTGCCGGGAAGGATGGCGTCGAAGAACTGCGAGTACGGGCTGCCTGCTGCCATCACCCAATCGCCCACGACGGGGGCCTCGGTGGCGGGCTGGAGAGTTGCCACCGGCTCCGCGGTCATCAGAAGCGCGAGATCGGCCCAGACTTCAGAGGTCTCGTCGTAGTAGCTCGCATCAAAGTCGAAAAGAAAGGCGTCCGCCTCGGTAGCGCCCTCGAGGGTCTGAATGGTGATGGGCACGTCAGTGTTCACACACTCCTCGATCACGTGCCAGTTGGTCACGATCTCATACGGATAGGCGTCGTCGTCCGTTGAACTTTCATCATCGGCAAGATCGATGCCCCACCCGGAACCCGACGAATTACCGCAGTACACCGTGACGACGGCGGCGTCGGCCAGCGCAACGACCGCGGCCACGTCGACGTTCGTGCCCGACTCCTGCTGGGCGGTTGAGCCTCCGGCGAGGTCCACTCCGCCGGAGCTGCCCAGTGAGGCGAGTGCGGTCAGCGCGGCCACCAGCAAAGCGAGCAACGCCACAACGAATCCGGCTATGGCAAGACCCGAGGGCGGACGCCGACGTTGGCTGATCTCCGCAACGTCGCCCGATTCAGTCGTGACTTCGGACACCAGTGCCCCTCCCCCTTGAGCCGAGGGCTACTTGATCAGGCCCTTGGAAACGAGCCACTCCTTGGCAATGACGTTGGCCGAGAGCTTCTCATCCACGCTGCGCACGTTCATGGCAACCAGATCCTCGGCGGTCATGGCAGCCGACACCTTGTCGATGAGGTAGACCACAAAGTCACTGACCTCACCTGACGCGATGGGCACCACGTTCGATGCGAGGAAGAGACCGAGCGGGTCTGTCAGCGTGACAAGCCCCAACTGTTCGATTCGTGGGTCTGCGCTGTAGACGTTCGCCATGTCGACGATGCCGGCTACGAGGGAATCGACGGTGGTCTCACCCGTCGCTTGGAATTCCGCGGTGACACCGTAGACCGAGAGCAGTCCCTTGGGGCCGTAGGGACGTTCCGCAAGCTCAGGGGCGCCGCCCAGCGTGAGTCCCGAAACTTTAGCCAGGTCCGCAATCGATACCAGAGAATTCTCGGCGGCAAACTCCATCGTGACGTTGTAAGAATCCTGATCGGTGGCCGGCGACATGGCCAAAGCAGTCAAACCTGCGGGTAGGGCCGAACCCAGCGCCTTGTAGACGTCATCGGCAGCCGTCTCGGTTGCGGCTGGGTTAAAGAACTGCAATAGGTTTCCCGTGTATTCGGGGAAAAGATCAATTTCGCCAGCTTCCAGGGCGGGCATGTAGACATCGCGCTGTCCCAGGGAGAACTGCCGGTCTACCGTGTAACCCGCATCCTCAAGAATCAGAGCGTACGTCTCGGCAATAATCTCGTTGGAGTAGTAGGCCTGCGAGCCAATGACGATGGTCTCGATGGTCTCTTCTGCGGGCGGGGCGGCTGAAGTGGCGCATCCAGCCAATCCAACAAGGGCGGTGAGGCTAATGGCGACGGCCGCAAATCGAGCGAGTTTCATGGTTTCTCCAAGTGGTGGGGTGGTTATAACCTATCGCCCGTTCGGCGTTGCAACCAGCCGAGAACCTGGCTTCCCACAACGGTGATCACGATGATGACCAGTGAACTCGCCACCACTTGCGAGTAATTGCGCAGCGCCAAGCCCTGAACAATGCCAAAACCCAGACCGCCGAGACCAACCAGCGGGGCGAGCACAACGGTCGAAACGACCTGAATAAAGGCGATGCGAAATCCGCCGATGATCGACGAAGTGGCCAGCGGAAACTCAACGTAGCGAATGCGCTGAAAACCCGTCATGCCTTGGGCTTTGGCAGAATCTCGGATGCCCCAGGGAATGGTGGTGACGCCCGCGAAGGTCCCCGCCAAGAGTGGCGGAATGGCAATGGCCGCTAGGGCAACGAGAAGCGAGACATCCCTCAGCTGCACGCCCCACAGAAGCACCAGCGCGAACAGCAGACCCATGGTGGGAATCGCCCGGGAAATCGACCCGAGACCGATGACAAGAAACTCACCCTTGCCGGTGTGCCCAATGGCGAGCCCGAGGGGCAGGGCCACGGCAGCGGCGATGAGAAGTGCGGCAAGCGTTATGCCGATGTGCTCGAGCAGCAAAAACCACAGGCCGTAGCGCCCGTCCCAGTTGACGGGGTCGGCGAACCACGCTGCTAGGTCGGGAAAACTAAACACGCTGACCACCTCGCGTGCGCCACGGCGTGAGCGCACGCCCGAGCAACCACAAGCCACCGTCGAACGCGATGGCAATCACAAAAACTGCCACGAGGCCCGTGACGATTTCTTCGGGAATGCGCCGCTGAAAGCCATCGAGGAAGAGAAAGCCGAGGTTTCGCACGCCCACCACAGCGCCGATGGCCGCCATCGACACGGTGGTTGCCGAAACCACTCGCAGCCCCGAGATGAGTCCGGGAATTGCCATGGGCAGTTCCACATGAATAAACAGCTGGAACCTGCTCATTCCCAACGCCGTGGCCGTTGTCTTAGTGGACGGCGGAACCTGAGCGAATGCGTCGCGGGCAGAAAAAAACATGGACGCCACCGCGTAAACAGTGAGCGCAATCACCACGTTCGTGGGGCCAATGAACGACGTGCCGATGAGTGCGGGTAGCGCAACGAACAAGGCGAGCGACGGAATGGCATACACGGCGCTGAGAACGGCCGTTGTGCCCGGAACCCAGCGTGCCCGAACAATCCGCGCCCCCACTATCGCCAAGAACGACCCGAGAACGATCGGAATGATCACAATGCTCAGGTGCGTGAGCGCCAGCCCTGCCACAAAGGACGCGTTAGCGAAAAACCACTCCACTTAGACACCGAGAATCTTGCGCACGAAGTCATTGGCCGGTTTGTTTGTGAGCTCCCGAGGGGTGCCCGACTGCTCAATCGTGCCCAGCTGCGAGAGCACGATCAGTTGGTCGGCGATCTTTAGTGCCTCGCCGCGATCGTGCGTGACAAAGAGCACGGTGAGTTTGAGTTCACGTTGAATGCGCAGCAACTCATCTTGCAGTTCTTCGCGCACAATGGGGTCAACCGCGCCAAAGGGTTCGTCCATGAGCAGGATGTTCGGCTTGGTTGCCAAAGCTCGTGCCACGCCAACGCGTTGTTGCTGTCCGCCAGACAACTGGCTGGGATACCGGTCGAAAGAGGAGGATTCGATGCCCACGAGGGTCAGCATCTCGCGCGCGTTGCGCTGCGCCACCTCTCGCGTTTGACCAGCGATTGAGGCGATGAGCGCAACATTGTCTAAAACGGTCTTGTGCGGCAGTAGGCCAATGTCCTGCATGACATAACCGATGGAGCGACGGAGCTGGACAGCGTTTTGCGAAGCCACATCCACGCCGTCGATCAGCACTGAGCCCGACGACGGAATGACCATCTTGTTCACCATGCGCACCGCGGTGGTCTTGCCCGATCCCGACAAGCCCATGAGCACGGTGATGGTGCCTGAAGGGACGACGGCAGAAAAATCCGCCAGCGCTACGACGTCGCCGTAGGACTTTGACGCGTTGACAAACTCAATCACGGTCTGGCTCAATCACGATCTTGGCCGGCCGTCCTTAGGCGACGCGAACCTCCACGCCACGCCAGAAGGCCACGTAGCCGGCAATCTCTTTGGCGGCATCTTTGGGTTCGCGATACACCCACACGGCGTCTGTGTTGGTGTTGCCGTCAACGGAGAGCGAGTAGTAGTTTGCCGTGCCCTTCCACGGGCAGGTCGACGTGGTGGCCGAGTCCACAAGCAACGTCTGATCAACGCTGTCGAAGGGAAAATACTGGTTTCCCTCAATCTCGATGGTTTTGTCGGACTGTGCGATAACGGCACCGTTCCAGGTAGCAACGAACATGATGGCCTCCTCGGTCATGGTGACGCCTTCGAATCGCGTCTCTTCGAGCATACGGACTCGCGTGCTCAAACTGAATTGAGGCAGAGCAGGCCCCCGTCTTTGTTCCGATTCTCCGGTAGTTTTGTGGTGTCGCCCTCGTAGCTCAGAGGATAGAGCAGGAGCCTTCTAATCTCTTGGTCGCAGGTTCGAGTCCTGCCGAGGGCACGTCGAGTCGTGTGGCCAGAGGCCACCGAATCGGCGTGGCGTTGGTAGATCGAGAACCTGCTCGTGGGCCCACAGCCGCCGGTTACTGGCGAAGCGCTAGCTTCGACAGTCCTAGGCTGGGGAGTCGAGTCCTGCCGAGGGCACGTCGAGTCCGCGCCGAGCGAGTTAGTCGGATATCAGAGGGATTGCCATGACAAACGCACTTTTGCCAAAGAATCCGAAGGTCTACGCGGGATACTTGGTCGTCCGGATCATCACGTTCGTGTTCATGCTTGTCGTCGTCGCGCGAAGCGCCGTCCACCTGTTCTCACCCGATGGCGGAGCAGAATCGATCGCCGGCATTGACACGAGCGTCGCGGGCGGAAACAACATCATTGCTCTCTTTCACCAATGGGGAGCCATCCAGCTTCTCCTCGTCGGCCTGATGCTTGTTTTGTTCTTCGCCTACAAGGGCCTCACACCACTGATCATTTTGTTTCTGTGCTTGGATGCGCCCATGCGCGCACTCGCCGGACAGATGGGTGCCGTCGAAAGTACGCGCACTCCCCCAGGTGAAGCATTGAACTGGCCGGTGTTCTTTGCGCTGTTGATTCTCTTTGCCGTGTCGCTGATTAGCAAGCGGTCGCGCAAAGGACAGGCGAACTAGTCGCTCGTCGCATGTAGGCTGCCCGATAGCCTGGGATTTCGCAAAGCCTGCCGAGGGCACGAATCGAAGCCGGCTCTTGCCGGTGCGATTCGTGGCGGCGGCAGCTCGAGAACTCGCTCGTGGGCGACGTTTCCACTAAACCGGCCGCCGGTTAACTGCTGAGACGGCCCACAGTAGAAGCCGAAGTTTTGAGACCGGAGTCTTTCGTCAGAGCACCGCGCCAAAACACCAGGCGTTCGATTCCGAGCAGAAGCAGACAGGCGACGACCGCTGCGATCGTGGCACCCAAACGATAGCTGGCGAAGTCCGTTACTTCGGACGGACTGCCCGCCAAGAGCACCACGGCCGGCGTGAGAAACATGATGTATTCCCAATACGGGCGGTCCGGATGGAATCGGATCAACACAGCGATTTCAAGGAAGATGAGCCCGATGGCAAAATAGATGGGCGTGGGCGTAAGTGAATATGCCACACCTATGGCGATGAGAAACCCTAGGACCGTTCCGCCTCCGCGTTGAAGAGCACGCATCAAGGACTCTCCGATGTGCGGACGAATAATGATCACGATGGTGAGGGTGAGCCACATCCCCGGCAGTTGGTCGTGCCACAGAGAAGCGACAAAGCCAGACGCCGTGAAGAGAATGGCCAAATTCACTGTGTACATGGCTGTCACGAGGGGACGATATTTTGGCGGACTTGCCTGCATGGGTTTCTTGACCACAAGAGACACGAGAAGACCGGCAACGAGCATGCAGAACACGGTGATTGCCCCGTTGATGAGGGCATTCTGAATTGGCGAGTCAACAACCTTGGGCACGTTTGATATCACCGTGGCGACAGCCACCGGAAACATGAAGTTCCAGAGGGCGAGACCCCAGTTGTTGGCAAGGCCCAGAGTGACGCCCACACACAGCATGAGGATGGCCGAGGCAACATGGTTTCCTGAAACGAGCACGGCGGCGCCAGTTCCCAGGCCCGTCGCGAGCGTGGCCCACAGGAGTCCTCGCCACCGGTCTCCAATCATGGCAAACAGTCCGCCCATGGCGGCCACGAAGGCGAGCATGCCCGCTGATTTCCAGCCGAACAGAACGATGGCCGCGGTAGGAACAACGAGTATGACGATGACCAGACCGAGCATGAGGGAAATGCGGGTGGGCCTGAAATTGTTTGGCATTACCCAAGTAAATCAGTATCGTTGGCAACTCATAGAACTTTTTTACCAATTGCCAACAATCCGTGAACCCTGAGGAGTTTTCGTGTCCGATTCGTGCTGTGAACCGCACCCCCTCGCCCACTCCCACATTGGTGAGCACCTGGCGAAAGCCGGATCAACTATTGCGCCAGCCAACCACGGCGCAGGTCTCACGGTGGGAGCCACGGCGGACCTGCTCGTGGTGGGCACCATCAGCACGGGCGTGGCCTCCTCGCCTACCGTTGAAGCCATGGCGATTTCTGGTGGACAGATCATCGGCCTCGGTTCGCTCTCAGACCTTGAGGGCCTGACAACGTCAGCCACAAAAACGCTGAAGCCCGCGGGAACTGTCATTCCCGGACTCATCGAACCCCACATGCACATCTGGTCGTCTTTGCTCAACCTCACCTGGACGGACGTATCGCACGAGGCGTGCCCGACCTTTGACAGCGTGGTCGCCACAATCAAGGACCAGGCCGCGAAGACACCCGACGGTCAGTATGTGTTGGGCAAGCTGTTCGACCCCAGCCTTTACCCGGGAGAACCGAACCTGACTCGGGCCATCCTCGACCAGGTTTCGCCTAACAACCCCGTGATGGTCATGAATGCGTCGCAGCACTTCCTGTACGCAAACTCTCCGGCATTGGCAAACGCGGGCGTTACCGATCAGACACCCGACCCCGCCGGCGGACACTTCGGTCGCGTGGACGGCAAACTCAACGGTGTCATTGGCGAGGCCGGGGCCATCTTGATGGTGGCGGGCAGCCTTCCGAAGCCATCTCAGGCAGGGGTCGCTTCAGGTATCAACACCATCCTGTCCATGTGTGCCCAGCAGGGCGTGACCTCGATCCGGGAAGCCGTGACGGGAGCCATCGCCGGAGTTTCCGAGGTCGCCATGCTGCACCAGCTCAATGGGCTCAAGCGACTTCCGACGCGCGTTTCCACGGCGCAATTCTCCGTGATGCAGGGCAAGACCTCTGCCGAGGTTGCGGCCGCGTGGAAGGCTGCGGGTGTCACGCCCTTCAGCGGCGACGAGATGGTGCGTGCCGACGCGTGGAAGGTTGTAACCGACGGATCAAACCAGGGTCGCTCGGGTTACTTCGAGCAGCCGTACCTCGGTGAAGTCACCGGCGGTCAAGCGAACTGGACGCCCGAAGGACTGCACGAGGTCCTCAAGGCAGGATTGGACGATGGCTGGCAGGTGATGGCACACGTCAACGGTGACGCCGCCGTTGAATTCGCCCTGACCACCCTAGAAGACCTTCTCCCCGCGTACGGAAAGAGTGACCTGCGTCACCGCTTCGAGCACTGTTCGGTGACATCAGATGACCAGCTTGCTCGCATGGCGGCAGCAGGCATCAACCCGAGCTTCCTCATGAATCACGTGTATTACTGGGGCGCTGCATTCCGCGACACTATTCTTGGCCCTGAGCGCGCCAATCACCTTGACCGTGTGGCTTCGGCTTACAAACACGGCCTTCGACCAAGCCTTCACTCGGACTACAACGTCAGCAAGGTCCAGCCTCTGTTGAGCGCACGTACTGCTGTTCTTCGCCAACTGCAGGCAGACGGTTCCGTCCTGAATGCTGCGGAATGTGCCACGCCCGAACAGGCACTCGCGGCTATCACCACAAACGCGGCCTGGCAGATTCATGCGGACGACCGTGGCACGCTCGAGGTCGGTAAGCGCGCTGACTTTGCCGTCGCGGACTCCGACCCGTGGTCGAGCGACCCCGCTGGCTGGGATGCAATCAAGGTGAGTGAAACTTACATCGACGGCACGGTTGCCTGGTCGGCATAAGCGGGACATCACAGGCGGATCGGCTAGTCCGGCCGGAGGCACGGCGCCGACCCTAGGTCAAGCTCGGCTTGACGTTCACGCAATCGGACACGTCGTTGGAGTAGTCAGCGCCCTTCGGTGACGTGACGGTCAGCACGAACTCTTTGTTGTTTTCCGAATCTCCGTGACGTGACATATAAGCCCTGATCAATCCAACCTGAAGAGACTTGTCATTGCCCTCATAGAAATCGCCACAAATTCCGAACTGCTTGCCGCTCGCCTCGAACCACACAATCGCCCGAGGAGGCGAAATCGTGTAATTCGTTGCCTTGAAGCCGAGCAAATTCCATGTACCCGGTAGTTCGATGGGTTCATAAGCGAGCGTGGCTACAATGTCCCACGGAATTGCACTCCCACTATTGCACTGCTGGGTTCCCGGCCCCAGACCGAGGGGCTGCGGAAATCCCGACCATTGAATCCGCATCCTCATTGAGGTGTTGTTCTGAACGCACACTCGGGTGTTTTTGATTGAAGCGTCTCGTTGACTGCTCTCCGCAGACGCCGTCGGGTTGCCAGCGCCCGCCGTGGCACAGCCACTCAAGAGCAAGCCGACAACAACCAGTCCAAAGAATGATGAAAATCGCATTCAATAAGCCTATCCAAGGCTCGACGGCAACTCGCTGACATTCGAAGAACTAGGATTCGAAGGGCCGTACCCGTGGGGTGCTGCCCTTCTTCCTTGTCCTTGCATCTGTTCGAAACGTGAGAAAGAGAATCAAGCAATCATGAAAGTTGCCATCATTGGTGCCACCGGTAGTTGCGGCCGGCAAGTTGCCGCGCGACTTTTTTGTGCGCGAAATCATCCCTCGCGAGAAGACTTAGTCTGACACTTCGCCCCGGTGCAGTCGAAAGTACACGCACTCCCCCAGGTGAAGCGTTGAACTGGCCGGCGTTCTTTGCGCTGCTGATTCTCTTTGCCGTATCGCTCATTGCCAAGCGGCCGCTCAAAAGACAAGCGAACTAGTCGCTCGCCACACGAGAGTCGCTGACTACATACGAGAACGGCGAACGGAAATGCCTGCCGCGATCGCACCGGCTGCAGCCAGCATGACGCCGAGGGCTCCCCACAGCACCAGGTCATCGTTTTAACCGGTGTTGGCTAGTTCCGGCTGACCAGGAACGATTTCTTTGGGGTCAACAGTCCAATTGGGCTGGTTGAAATCTACGCCAAACTCCGCATCGTTTCCTTCTTGGGATCCGACGACGACTGTCACCGAAGAGGCGCTTGCATAACGCACAACCGCCCAGTGTTGCTCCTCGTCACCATTGGAACTCTCGGCTAGTGTTTCGGCAAATGTGACGTTTGAGCCGTCTTCGGTAATGACCAAAACCGAGGCAGGATCAGAAGAGACGAAGTAGCTGGAGACACCATAGAAGGTCACAAACTGCCGGCTGTCAATGTCCCTCACTGTGATGTCGAAATTGGTCAGCGTGACCGGGGTCGTGAAACCACTTGCACTGTCGAAGAAGTCGATGCGGAGCTTGGCCGATCCCGGGCCGCCGGTGGCGAGTTGTCCGTTGGATCCCGGTGGGTCGATTTCCACCCACAGTGGCGTGTCGTCAGCGTTCAGTTCTGTAGTGCTCTGACCTTCGTCGACTTTGTCGACTTCGCCTTCCAAGTTGTTGATTTCGACAACGGTCACCCGAGCATCAACACCGGGGAAAACATTCTCGTAATCAAAGAAGTCATTGAGCTGCGCATCCAAACCGATGTCATCTGAATCGTCAGTTGCCGGATCTGTGTCTGGGTTGTCAAAAATGATGTGACCGTAGTTCACGTCGATGGGCGTGCTTGCCGATGCGCTGAGGGGCACACCAACAACCAAGAGGGCGGCAACGAATGTTGCGGCGCTCCCTTTGGCCAGAATGTGGCGGTTTCGCGAACTGGGAAGAGGTGTCAGCTGTGAAGTCATAGACATATATTACACAATTTGCTAGAAGAAAAATTATTTCTGCCTTCGCGTTTCGAGACCCAAAGCGATGCCGCCCATCTGCTCTCTTGGCCACCGGCGCGATACATTTGAACATGGGGCTGACGGGAGGAGTGCACAGTGAGCACGAGGTTTAGGAACTTTCAGCCGGTCGATACCGACGCTGTGCTGGATCTGTGGGACAAGTCCCGCAGCGCAGGGTTTGAGCCGGTTTACTCTCTTGCCGAGGTCCTGGCCTCGTGCAATGAAGACCACGCGATTGTGGCCTACGAGGGGAACACGATCATTGGTGTCGTTGTGGGGCGCGTTGCCCACGAACAGGGCTGGGTCGTTCTCTTGGTTGTGGATGAGAACTACCGCGGCCTCGGCATTGGCGGGCGACTTCTGGGTGAGCTTGAAATAGACATGGCGAAGTCGGGCATCACCAAACTCTCCATGCTGGTCGCCGATGACGGCCAGAGTGGTGTGCTCGAAAAGGCCGGCTTTGTTGACCTCAAGCACCTCAA